>CAZGHD010000134.1:0-5800 GCA_964525525.1 uncultured Lachnospiraceae bacterium
CAGAGGTCAAATCCGTATTCTCGCGCGTCCTCCACCGCTATTCCCGCAGACGCGAGGCTGTCTATAAAAAGATCGTCGTTATAAAACGCGAGGGTATTGATTCCCGACATAGAAAGCTCGCACGAGCGACGCAAAAACTCGGGAGGATTTTTGCTGTTTATCCTCAAAGCGACGAGCGGCTCGGACAGACGAACTCTGTTCACCGCGTCAAGGAACATATACGTAACGGGATTTACTGCGTCATTTCCGTTCCTGTCAACGCCGCCGAGAGTCAGATTAAGCTGTGCCGCGTATCTATTGAGATAGGTCTGCTTTAAGTCTGCCTGATCGTACATTTTGATGACCAAGCAGTCTATCAGCTGTTGAGCGTCTTCGTGGGAATATCTGTCGAGATATTCTCCGAATATAACGTCAAGCCTGCCGTATGCGATAAATTCATTGTTTTCAACGATAACCGAAAGATGCCCGAACCAGAAAAGCTGTACCGCCTCGTAAAAATCCCGTACGGGATAATGCGCTATATGACGGCATACGTCCCGTATACGGGCAAGTTCCGATTTGCGCTCATCATCAGACTCTTTTTCTGCAAGTGTCTCGGCAAGATCAGCATATCGGGTTATAAGCGAAGACACACCCTCGTAAGAGATCACGACCGACCGCAGATATTCCTCCTGCCATTTTGAAAGACCGCCTCTCGAAAGTCTCTCCTCCGCCTCACGGATTATTCCGTCCACGCCTTTCTTTAAAAGAATGGAATAATCCGGCATTCGGTGGGATTTATTAAAAAAACTTTCGTCCGACTTAAAATATTCAACGTCCTTTTCATTTGAGTATTTTGGGCAAGTCCAGTACGAATACGCAGATACGTCGTGTCCGTCCTCATTTCCCTCGTTTGGTACGAGCATAGTCCTCGTACCGACAATAAGCTCTTTTTCAGCTATATGCACCGGCATATTTTTAAGAATTTTTGCAATACCGTACGCCTTTCTTTCGTGAAGGCTGCGATCCATACCCGAAGTATCAAGATCGTCGAGCGGTATCGCAGTACGTGCTATTTTATCTTTACAATCCACAGTATGTCTGCGGAGAAACTCGGTTCTCGTCATATGCGCTCCTTATTTTACTGTTATATTTCTGTCGGTAAATATTTTTCTGTACCTTTCCATTTTCTCGTCCGAGACGGAAAGCGACGAATCGTATTTATATTCATAGCCGAGCGATTCGTATTTGCCCTTTCCAAGAGAATGATACGGCATCAAAGTAACGCGAGTGACAGATCTGAGTGCGGAAACAAAATCCGCGATCTTTTCCATTTCAGACTCACTTGCGTTCACACCCGGAATAACAGGGGTACGAATCCATATCTCTTTTCCCGTCCCGTCAAGTCGCTTCAGATTTTCTTTTATCAAGGTATTATCCATACCCGTAGCGGCTTTATGTACGTCGGAAGAATACGTCTTGACGTCGTATAAAAACAGGTCTGTATACGGCAAAACTTTTTCAAAAGCCGTCCACTCTACGGCACCGCAAGTATCCACCGCGACCGAATATCCGCGTTTTTTTATTTCGCTTGCCGCCATAAAAACAAAATCCGATTGTAAAAGCGGCTCACCGCCCGAGAAAGTAACTCCGCCGTTTTTCGAGTAAAACGCGCTGTCAGCCATCACTTCACCCAAAAGTTCGTCGACAGTGATCTCGCGCCCGCAAACAGCACGCGCAGACGGCGGGCAAGCGGCAACGCACTTTCCGCAAAGAGTACACTTTGTAAAGTCTATGCCGTCTCCGCTTTCGCTCCAAGCACTGTCACATATCTCTTTGCAAGACCCGCACGAGATACATTTATCAGCAAAAAACTGAAGCTGAAGCGCCGCGCGAAGTCCCTCGGGATTATGACACCAAAGGCAGCGAAGCGGGCATCCTTTCATAAAAACGGTAGTTCGTATGCCCGGGCCGTCGTGCAAAGAAAATCTTTGCACGTTAAATATTTTTCCTGTCAAGCAAACCACCTCCGTAAAAGATAAAAAACGCCGTGTTCTCGGGAAAAAGAGAACACGGCGCGCGATCAGTCATCAACTCTTTCGCCAAGAACCACTCTGTATTTGTTATAGAAACTTTCGTAATAATCACCGTCAAGCGCGTCGCGGATTTTCTGCATAAGATCGTTGTAAAAATACAGATTATGCATTACCGCAAGGCGCATACCGAGCATCTCTTTAGCTTTTAAGAGATGGCGGATATATCCGCGGCTGAAATTACGGCACACGGGGCATCCACACCCCTCATCTATCGGACGGCTGTCGTAAATATATTTCTCGTTCATGATATTCATTTTACCGTGCCAGGTGAACAGATTACCGTGGCGGGCGTTTCGGCTGGGCATTACACAGTCAAAGAAATCAACTCCGCGCCATACCGCCTCAAGAATATTTACCGGTGTACCTACACCCATCAGATACCTCGGCTTATCCACCGGCATATGAGGCTCGACCGCCTCGATTATGCGGTACATCTCCTCAGTTTCCTCGCCGACCGCAAGACCGCCGATAGCAAAGCCGTTACAGTCGCGCTCGGCGATAGTTTTCATGTGTTCGATACGAAGATCCTCGTAGGTACCTCCCTGGTTTATACCGAAAAGCATCTGATTTTTGTTTATGGTCTCCGGCAGAGAATTAAGGCGCTTCATTTCGGCGATACAGCGATCAAGCCAGCGCGTAGTTCTGCCGATAGAATTTTTAACGTAGCCGTATTCCGCAGGGTTTTCTATGCACTCATCAAACGCCATAGCGATAGTAGACGCAAGGTTTGACTGAATACGCATACTTTCTTCAGGACCCATAAATATCTTCTTACCGTCTATATGGCAGTTAAAATTAACGCCTTCCTCGGTAATTTTACGAAGCGATGCGAGCGAAAACACCTGAAATCCGCCGCTGTCTGTCAGTATAGGCTTATCCCAGTTTATAAATTTATGAAGGCCGCCGTGACGCGCGATAACCTCATCGCCCGGACGAACGTGAAGATGATAGGTATTTGAAAGCTCGACCTGGCAGTTAAGCTCACGCAGATCAAACGCGGAAATACCGCCTTTTACAGTACCGCAAGTACCTACGTTCATAAACACGGGAGTCTCTATCGTTCCGTGTACCGTCTCAAACCGACCTCTGCGGGCGGATTTTTCTTTTTTTATCAGTGTAAACAAAAGTTATACCTCTTACATTCTTGAAAATTGTTTGTCAAAATCGCTTTTTTTCATTTCCATAGACACGGGACGGCCGTGAGGGCAAAATCTGATCTTAGGATCGTTTATCACCCTGTCGCATATCCATTTTACAGTCTCCGGCTCGTCGTATCTTCCGGCTTTTACCGCCGCCTTGCAGGACGCCTGATAAAGCGCGCGCTCATACGCCGCTTCTCTTTCCTCCACGGCAGAAAAACCGCGCGCGAGCTTTGACGCGATAGTAACTATCATATCCGGCACGTCGTCGTTTTCTATTCCGACCGGAACCTCACACACCTTTATCTTGTTGTTCTCGGCAAATTCCGCGGCAAAGCCGGTTCTCTCAAGCTCGCCCGTATAGTCACGGAGCGCGGCGTATTCCTCGCTTGATAAGGTTATCTCGATCGGTAAAAACAGTATCTGCGATGATCTGTGCGCCAGTTTAGTATTCTCTTTGAGCATTTCAAATATTATTCTCTCGTGAGCCGCGTGCTTATCAATAATTATTACTCTGTCGCTGAATTCCGCAATAACGTAGCAGTTAAAAAGCACACCCGCAATGCGGTACGGTTCGGCAGGAGGATCCTGCGGTATCGGCGCTTCTTCGATTATCGGCTCGCTTACAGTGATCTCGGAAGCTGTCGTGATCTTTTTCGGCTCCGGAGGTTCGGGTGGAAGCGGAATTTCCTCTGCCGTTATCTCAGGAGGAATAAATTCCGGCTCGTTTGCCTTGATTTCCGCTGTATGCGGTATGTATTCTTCTCTTTGCGGAACAACCGGCTCTTTTGAAGCAGCAGACGGCTTGAGCTTATCAAAATTCTCCCGTCTGAACAGCCCCGTGCTCTCGATAGCTATCTGGATATTTTGCTGTATCGGGGCAGAATTCGTGCGCTGCTCGGCAATCGGGGTAAAGGCGTGAAGGGTTCTCGTCTCACGCATTTCTCTTTCTGCCGCTTCTTTCATTTGAATTTCGGGACGGCTTAACTTATTCTCAAGCGCGGAACGCACCGAATAGTAAACCGTCTCAAAAACGCATTTCTCGTTTGCGAATTTTACCTCTAATTTGGCGGGATGAACGTTTACGTCAACAAGCGAGGGAGCTATCTCAACGAACAAAATGCACGCGGGAAATCTCTCCGGCTGGATGTATGACGTAAACGCCTGTTCTATCGCGGCGCTGACAGTCTTGCTCTTTACGTATCTTCCGTTTATAAAGACGTTCTGGAAGTTTCTGTTAGCGCGGACGTTATCAGGTCTGCCGACGTATCCGCTTATTTTTATCGTATCGTTTGCGCCGTTTACCTCTACCAGCTTTGACGCAAAATCTCGTCCGAGCACCGCGTATATCGAGTTAAGCAGTATTCCGTCGCCGGACGTAGCGAATCTGAGCGCGCCGTCGGATATAAATTTCACCGCTATCTCAGGGTGTGACAGCGCAATCTTTTCAACTACGCCGCTGACCGCCATCATTTCGGTGGAATCCTTTTTGAGGAATTTTCTTCTTGCAGGGACGTTGGCAAAAAGATTTTCAACGATGACCGACGTACCGGCAGAACATCCGCACTCTGTGATCTCGGGAGTCTTGCCCGCAGGCGAAGAAAGCATATTTCCGAGAGGCTGATCCTTGGGGCGCGAAAGAATTCTCACGTCAGATACGGAGGATATTGCCGCAAGTGCCTCTCCGCGGAATCCGAGGGTAAATATAGCGTCAAGATCCTGCGCGGTCTTTATTTTGCTTGTCGCGTGGCGTTTGATCGCGACCGGGAGATCCTCCGCGGTCATACCGCATCCGTTATCTGCAACGCGGATAAAGCTGACACCGCCGTTTTTGATCTCAACGGTTATCATATCCGCACCCGAGTCGATAGAGTTTTCAAGAAGCTCCTTAACGACAGACGCAGGGCGGTCAACTACCTCGCCCGCGGCAATAAGGTTGGCTATGCTGAAATCAAGCACGTTTATCTTTGGCATATACTTCCCCTCCCCTCATTTTACGATGCGTCATATAAGCATCTTTTTGATCTCGTAAATAAAATTCATAGCCTCAATAGGCGTTAAAGTATTTATATCAAGCTGTCTGAGCTCGCGTATAACGGCGTCGTTTGAATAATCTTCGATAGACACACACTCAAGCTCTTCTTCTTTGTTTTTTGGGTTTTTAGCGACGTTTACGTCAGGAACGGTCTTTTCGATTATAGAAAGGATTTCCTTTGCTCGGCGAATGACCTCGTTCGGCACACCTGCGAGTTTAGCTACCTCTATACCGTAGCTGTCGTCTGTCGAGCCGCGGATTATCTTACGCAAAAAGATTATATCGTCACCGCGCTTTTTTGCGGCGATATTATAATTTACCGCGCCCTTCATATCTTCTTCGATAGAAACAAGCTCGTGATAATGGGTAGCAAACAAAGTTTTCGCCCCAATCTTCGAGCCGAGAGTGTACTCCGCCACCGCACGCGCGATACTGAGTCCGTCGTAGGTACTGGTTCCTCTGCCTATTTCGTCGTAGATTATAAGACTCTTTGGCGTTGCGTTCTTTAAAATATACGCAACGTCATTCATCTCAAGCATAAAGGTAGAGTT
>CAZGHD010000135.1:0-5634 GCA_964525525.1 uncultured Lachnospiraceae bacterium
TTACCGCCCATCGGAATGTACACGTAGTCGCGGAACCAGGTTCCGAGAGACATGTGCCATCTTCTCCAGAATTCGCCGATGCTCTTTGAAATAAAGGGATAGTTGAAGTTTTCGAGGAAGTGGAAGCCGAATATTCTGCCAAGACCGATCGCCATATCGCTGTAACCCGAGAAGTCAAAGTAGAGCTGAAGCGAGATCGCGATAGCGTAAACCCAGTAACCGATGATCGACGCTTCGTCCGATGCATGAAGCTCACGGGAGAGCGCGCCGAGGCGGTCTGCGATAAGTACTTTTTTGCCAAGACCGATAATGAAACGGTTTACACCGTATGAGAAATTCTCAAATGAGTGAGTACGCTCAGAGAGCTCCTCCTCGACCGTGGTGTAACGGACGATGGGACCTGCGATAAGCTGCGGGAAAAGTGCAACGTAGGTTGCGAGGTGAATGAAGTTTTTCTGCGCTTTTGCTTCGTTACGGTATACGTCTATGGTATAGCTCATCGTCTGGAATGTAAAGAAGCTGATACCGATGGGGAGAGCTATTCCGAGAAGGGAAAAGCTGCTGCCGAAGATGGTGTTTACGTTGTGTATAAAGAAATCGGAATACTTAAAGAATCCGAGAACGAGGATACTCGTTACGACCGAGGACCAAAGGAATACTTTTGAAAGAATCTTGCCTCTGAACTTGTCGATAAGCAGTCCGTGAATATAGCTTGAAAGTGTGGTTGCGAGCATAAGGAGAGTGTATATCGGCTCACCGTAGAAGTAAAATCCAAGGCTGGCTACCAGTAAAACGAGGTTTTTGAACTTGAACGGTACCGCAAAATACACTATCAGAACTATCGCGAGGAAGTAATATAAAAAGCTGATACTTGAAAAGAGCATATCAATATTCTCCTGTTATCTCGATGAACTTATAGTTATGGCGAGGTCCAGTTCATTGCTGAACCTCGCCATAAGGCTTATTTATCTATCAGCCAACGTTTACCATAAGAATGATGGTGTTGTTGTGTGCGCCGTAAGCAGAGCTTGCTGCCTTGAGACCGTCGAAGTAGTAGCTCATCCAGTTAGAAACGTCCATACCCTCGTCAAGCTGGATAACGTATACAGCCTGCTCGCCGGAGGTAATGTAGGAAGCGTTGTTGAAACCGTCTACGGTATATGCGAAGAGCTCGCTGTTCTCGATGGAATACTCTTCAACGTAGGTGACCTCGCCCTTGAATGCGTTTGCAGCGAGAGCGTCAACTATGTCAGCTGCGATCATCTGGTAAGCGTTCTCGCCGGACATAACGGTCTTGAACTCGTTCCAGAGAGTCTCGCTTGCAGAACCTGCGGTAACGTCGGGCTCAACGATAGCGGCGATGCCGGAAATGCTGGAGGGAACTGCCTCGGGACACATAACGATGATTACGGAGTTTTTGCAAGCACCGATAGCAGTCATTTCAGCAGTGGTGCAAGTGTTCCAGCTGGGATCTGCATTGTCGGTGATCTTCTTAACGAACGCCTTAACGTCTGCATCCTCAGCAAGGTCGAAAACGTATCCTATGAAAGCAACGCCCATCATACCGGGGGCAAACATGGTAGCAGACTCAAATCCGTCGATTTCAGTTTCCATGTTAAATCCGCTAAGTAAACCGGGCTCAACGGGCATTACTGCGGGAAACTGAATTGCGGTACCGAGCTTGGAAGCCATGATCTCGTTTACAATGGTCTCGGCGTTCTTTGTGGGGTCTGCCGATTTGATCTCAACGAACTTGTCGAAGAAATAATAACCGAGAGTATCTTCCTCAACGTCGGGAGCGATAACGCCGTCGTCTTTGTTGTCTTCTGCTGCGGTGGTGTCGCTTACGGTGGTGTCACCGGTGGGTTTGTCGTCGTTGTCTGCGGGGGTAGTGCCACAAGCAACTACGGAAAGAAGCATCATAGCTGCAAGAATGAGTGCAAGAATCTTTTTCATTTCGGGTTCTCACTTTCTGTTTTGTTTAGATTTTTTGATTTGTTTTTTTGTTATTTTTGCCGCGGAACTTTGCGGCTTTGCGTGATCTTGTCTCACGCCCTTACACTCTTAATACAAACGAAAATCAAAAAGGTGACAGAAATTTTTGAAAAAAATTATTTTTTTGAAAAAACCTCTTTGTTTTGCCCGTTGCGTTTTTTTTGCTATTATGATATAATGGAAGAAAATTGATCTTTTATTAAAAAGGAGATTAATATTATGTTTGAGAATACTTTGTACAAACTTAAAAATTGCAAGAATTTTACCGTGGCATATTTCGGTGGATCTATTACCGAGGGCGCGGGTGCGTCTGACGAGGACAGACTTTGCTGGAGAGCGCTGACCACCTCGTGGCTGCGCGAGAGTTATCCTGACTGCGAGATCACAGAGGTGCAGGCGGCGATAGGCGGTACCGGCTCAGAGCTCGGCGTTTACCGCTGTGATATTGACCTTACCTCGAAAAAGCCAGATCTCGTTTTCTACGAGTTTTCGGTAAACGACGGCGGCTGGAATTACAGAAAACTTACTAATAATACAGAGTCTATCTTTCGCAAGATATACAGCGCAAATCCGACCGCGGACATTATCGTGGTGCATACTATGACACGCGGAGTGTCAAACGGACTTGAAGAAGGACGCGAGTTTGCGAGCCGTTCGGCGCACACCATGGTAGCGCATCACTATGACGTTCCGTGCTTTGAGATGGGCGAGGTTCTTCGCGCGAAGGTAAAAGAGGCCGGCGGAGACTGGATCAAATACACTAAAGAGGGAGTTCATCCCAACGATGAGGGATACGCCATTTGCGCTGACGGACTGAAGGCTTGGATGAATAAATTTTTTGAAAAGGCAAATGAGCTTGACGCACCTGCAGAAAAAGTGCTCCCCGAAAGCATATTCAGTAAGGAAGAAAGTCTTGAGTTTGCACACATGGAGGACGCGTACGGCGCCGAGATGGGAGAGGGCTGGTCAAAGATAGAGAAAGACCTCACCCGCCGTTATCCTCATTACATTGAGGCTGTCGAGCCGGGTGCGGAGCTTACCTATAAGTTTACCGGCAGACGCATAGGCCTCTACTATATGCTTGCTCCTGATGCGGGAGACGTTGAGTATTCCATCGATGGCGGAGAAGTCCGCACCGCGCGTACCTGGGACGGATATTCAATGCAGTACCCGCGCGCAGGTCACTCTATGCTTGATGAAAATCTCGAGTACGGCGAGCACGTTATAAGAATTAAGGTCATCGCCGAAAAGGCCGAGCTTTCAAAGGGTAATGCCGTCAGAATAGGCACGTTTATGATAAGTTGATTTCAGACATCGAAAGGTTAAATCTATGAAGCTGAAAATATTATGTCTTTTGCTCGCGTTTGCCGTCGCGTTTTCTATTGCGGCTTGTTCGGGTAAGGACAAGGAGCAAAAGCCGGACGGCGAGACGGTGGGCACGGTCGAGACTACGCTCCCGCCGGAAACTACCGAAAAGCCGGATGAGGAAACTACGAAATCATTGACTGTAAAGCCGGGCACCGCCGAGCCGAAGCCGGAGACCGAGGTTACCGCTGCAGAGACGACGGGAGCGGTTACTACCTCAAAGCCTGTGACTAAAGCTCCCGAAACTACCGCTCCAAAAACCGAGCCGGTGACTACCCGTGCTCCCGAGACCATAGTTCTTCACAGACACAATTATTCTATTAAAGAACAGGTGGATCCTACCTGCTCAAAGGAAGGAAAGGTCACGCTTCAATGCGAGTGCGGTGATACGACTTCAAATTCTGTCGAAAAATTGCCCCATCAGCTTGGAGAAGCGACCTGTATCTCGGCTCCCGTGTGTAAGGTTTGCGGAGAGACGGAGGGGACTCCGCTTTTCCACGACATAAAAGACGGAGTTTGTACGCTGTGCAACAACAGAGTGTACCGCCTCGGAATCAGCGAGGATGAGCTTGTGGCGGACGTAGGCGTTCCGAGCGTTACCTATACCGAAGAAACTACTGCGGGTACGGTGACTACGTATGTGTATTGCTCTGATTACAGTAAGCTTAAAATTTTCCAGATAGTTGATAAAACGGTAAGCGGTGCGTATATTACGGGCAAGGATTACATTTTCTATTACGAGCCGCAGAACGCTACCTTGACACCCGCGGGCGGCGCTGAAGAGAAGATGCAGATCATCTCAAACGGAACGCTTGACGTGCTTACATATACCGATACTTTGGAGAGTAAGGACATCTGTGCCGTGTGGGCAAAGCTGTCTTCCTTCAAGTACGGATTTGAAACGGTCAGCGATTACTCGGTGCAGAGCAAGCTGTGTATGCATATCACCAACTATTACAGAGCTATAAACGGCGCGCCCGCGCTTGAATATTCGGAAAAAGCTGAGAGCGCGTCCCTCGTACACAGCATAGATATGGCGAAGAACAATTATTTTGAGCACAGTGATCTGAACGGCAGAAACGTTGGCGACCGTCTGCGTGACGAAGGTCTCAACGTTTATTGCGCGGAGAATATCCAGGCGGGATATTTTTACGTAAACAACCATCAAACCGGAAATATCTTCTTCGTTACTCACGGATGGTATATTTCAAGCGGACACCGCGTGAATATGCTTGAGCCGACCTATACTTATATCGGCGAGGCAACCGCGTATGATGCATCGTCAAAGTATCTTTACTACTCAACGCAGGTGTTCTATAAAGAATAATAAAAGCAGAGTGCCGTTTTTTGAAAGTTTCTGTTTACTTGCGCGCAAAAATGTGATATAATGTCTACGTTACAGGACAAATTAAAAATAATTAAGATAGTTTAAGATGCTTGTCAAAAAAAGAGTTTAGGACAAGTAAAAAATGAAAGAAGGAAATCTATGGGTATTTCAGAGTTTTTAGGTCAAATGACTGCTAACCCGCTGCTTTTCATTGCGGTTACTCTAACTCTTGGTGTTATATTGGTAAACGGATGGACAGATGCACCTAACGCTATTGCAACTTGTGTGGTAACGAGATGTATGCCTCCGAGGGCGGCAATACTTATGGCTGCGGTGTTCAATTTCCTTGGCGTATTTATTATGACGAAGATCAGCAATGAGGTCGCGGTCACCATAACGAGTATGGTAAATTTCGGAGACAACTCCGGAAGAACGGTCATCATCGTTTTGTGCGCGGCAATGCTTGCTATCGTTATCTGGGCTACTCTTGCTTGGATGTTCGGTATTCCCACAAGTGAGAGCCACGCGCTTATCGCAGGTCTTACCGGCGGTGCGATGGCGCTTAACGGTATGGGAGCTATCGTGTGGGATCAGTGGGTCAAGGTAGTTTACGGAATCTTCGTTTCTGTTATCCTAGGCTTTGGTCTCGCTTGGGTGATATGCAAGCTCGTAACTCTTATCTGCTACAAAGCTAACCGCCCGAAAACCGAGCCCTTTTTCAAGGGGGCGCAGATCGTGGGCGCGGCTGCAATGGCGTTTATGCACGGAGCGCAGGACGGTCAGAAATTTATGGGTATCATCCTTCTGTGCGTGTTTACTCTGCAAGGCTCGGGCGCGGCGATGTCTACCTTTGCGATTCCCATGTGGCTGATGATAGTTTGCTCTATCGTTATGGCTGCGGGTACTGCAATGGGCGGCAAAAAGATCATCAAATCTGTCGGTATGGA
>CAZGHD010000136.1:0-5596 GCA_964525525.1 uncultured Lachnospiraceae bacterium
GACGCCGAGGACGTCGTCCCCTACAAGGTTATACGTAAATTTCAAAATACCGCGATAACTTTCAATTGTCCATTTTCAATTTTAAATTAAAAAAAGCCCCGAAGGGCTTTTTTTATTAATGAACCATTTGTCCGATTTCTTTCCAGTCGCGTTTGCCGCCGTCAAGGATGAGAACCCAGTCCTGACCCTTGCCGCTCGTTTCGGGAACGAACAGTGCTTTTCTCGAGGTCATCATACAGATCTCTTTTTCCTCGCCGGTGCGCGGATTGAACCACGATGCGCGAATGAACTGCTTATCAAGGCAGGTTGCGTCAACCTCTATCTCTCTGCCGTGAGGCGTGTAGATAAACGCGTAATCATCTCCGCGCGCCGCCATGATGCGTCCGAACAGGAGGTCGTCCTCAGAATTCAGCACCATTTCCGGTGCGGGACGAAGCTCGTAATACGGTCTTGACAGGCGAAGCTGCTTGAGATATTTAAGCTGCTCTGCACCCTCGTGACGGATAGCGTCCTGCCAGCCGTTTTCCGGCAGGCCGTCCTTTTTGATATTTCCGACGTAGTACGGACACTTATATTTTGAGATCGGCTCATACAGGAAAAACGCCATGATCGGGTTGCCGTAGCCCTGACCGCACGCGCCTGCAAGCACGCTCTCGTACGCGCCCTCGCGAATGTCGCTCGCGTCCCACTTTCTGAACTCGGCGATCCAGTTTGCCACGTGATCCTCGTAGTGAGGCTCCGAGTCAAGATACGGCTTGCCGGTCTCGATCAGCGGCGCGAAGAACTTGCACGCGTCGTAAGAATTTACCGTGTGACCGCTCTGCGAGGTGAGAAAATCGAGGTAATCTCTGTCTCCGCCGAGCTCGGTGACGGTGTCGGAAATTCCGCGCGGGTGGAAGGACATCAGGTGGTGATTGTCCTCGCGCTCGCCCGCCTTGATGCCCGCCGCGAGTCCGTCAAATATATCGTGCATATGCGGCTGCACCTGAACGTCTCCGCCGAGAAGCCAGATTATGTTATTTCTGTCCTTATATCTGTCGCCGATGAACTTACCGAACTCGTAGCTCGGCTGATAACCCTTAAAGAGTGTGGTCTCGGGGTCGTTATAGGACGAATTCCACATCGGGATTATCGCAAGATAGATGCCGTATTTTTCCGCAACGTCAAGGCAGGCGTCAACTCCCGCCCAGTAAGACTCTTTACCGTCGAGATCGTAATCAAACTTGGAAAAATCGTTGTCGCGGAGCGCGTATCTGTCGTATCTGTTCGGGAAATCGGTGAGCAGGACGCACTGGATCACGTTAAATCCCTGCGACGCTCTGACCGACATATAAAACTCGACCTCGTCACCCGTGATGCGGTGGAACAGATCCCACGCGGTGTCCCCGAGGTAGAAGAACGGGCTTCCGTCCTCGTAGGAGAGGTATTTTCCGCTTTCGTGAATTTTAAGTTTCTGCATTATTTCTACCTCCCTTTACTCAGATACCAGATGGCTGATCTCTTTCCAGTCGCGCTTGCCGCCGTCAAGGATAAGCACCCAGTCCTGACCCTTGCCGCGCGTTTCGGGTGTGAACACCGCTTTGCGCGGGGAGAGATAGCAGATCTCTTTTTCCTCGCCGGTTCTCGGGTTGAACCAGGACGCGCGGATGAACTGCGCGTCAAGCTGTGTGCAGTCTACCTTGATCTCGCGTCCGAGCGGAGAGTAGATAAACGCGTAGTCCTTGCCGCGCGCGGCGGAAATGCGTCCGAACAGGAAGTCGTCCTCAGAATTCAGCACCATTTCCTGCGCGGGGCGGAAGTCGAAATAAGGTCTTGAGAGACGGAGTCTCTTTAAGTATTTGAGGGTTGCCGCGCCCTCGTGGTACATGGCTCTCTGCCAGCCGCCCTGCTCGTGGCTGTCTTTCGCGAAATTGCCGACGTAGTACGGGCATTTTGCGAGGGCTATCGGCTCGGAGAGGAAGAACGCCATGATCGGATTGCCGTAGGTCTGACCGCACGCGCCGTCAAACACGCTCTCGTACGCGCCGTGGCGGATGTCTGCGCCGTCCCAGCGTCTGAAATCGGCTACCCAGTTCGCCACGTGATCCTCGTAGTGAGCCTCCGCGTCAAGATACGGCTTGCCTGCCGCCTTCATCGCGGGGAAAAGATCGTACGGCTCATATGAAGTCTCGATAGTATGACCGCTTTGAGAGGTGAGAAAGTCGAGGTAATCACGGTCGCCGCCGAGCTCGGTTATCGCGTCACTGCGTCCGCGCGGGTGGAAGGTGATGAGGTGGTGATTGTCCTCACGCTCGCCCGCCTTGATACCGTCTGCGATTCCGCGGAAGATGTCCTCCATGTGCGGCTGCACGGTAACGTCGCCGCCGAGGATCCAGATGATGTTCTCCTTGTCCTTGAAGCGGTCGCCTATGTATTTACCGTAGTCAAAGCTGGTCTGATAATCACAAAAAAGAGTGCTGTCGGGGTCGTTATATTTGGTGTTCCAAACGGGGAGCAGAGCGAGGTAAAGACCGTACTTTTCCGCGCAATCCAGCGCGAAATCAACGTTTTCCCACCACTCCTCGTTATAGTCGAAGTTGTTATACGGGGGCTTGGTCGCGTGGCGGCCGAGCTTGTTTTTCCAATCGAGAGGCTCGGTGCCGTTAAACAGTATGCACTGAATTACCGTGAACTCCTGCGACGCGCGAACCGAAAAATAATACTCCATCTCGTCGCGGGAGAGGCGCTGGAACAGATCCCACGCGGTATCTCCGAGGTAGAAAAAGGGAGTGCCGTCCTCGTGCATGAGGGCTTTGCCGCTTTCGTGAATTTTAAGTTTCTGCATAGCTTTTCTCCTTTCCTTACTCGTGAGTGATCTGTCCGATCTCTTTCCAGTCGCGCTTGCCGCCGTCAAGGATCAGCACCCAGTCCTGTCCTTTGCCGTAGGTTTCGGGCACGAAGATCGCTTTTCTCGGGGAGATATAGCAGATCTCCTTTTCCTCGCCTGTGCGCGGGTTGTACCAGGACGCGCGGATGAACTGCGCTTCGAGGCAGGATGCGTCAACCTTTATCTCGCGTCCCATGGGCGAGTAGATAAAGGCGTAGTCTTTGCCGCGCGCGGCGGAAATTCTGCCGAAGAGCTGTTCGTTTTTTGAATTAAGCACCATTTCGGGTGCGGGACGAAAGTCAAAATAAGGTCTTGAGAGGCGGAGACGCTTGAGATACTTGATAGTTTCCGCGCCCTCGTGACGGATCGCGCCCTGCCAGCCCTGCTGTTCGTGGCTGTCCTCGGCGAAGTCACCGATGAAAAACGGACAATGCGCCATTCCGACCGGCTCGTAGACGAAGAAGGTGACGATAGAGTTACCGTAGGTCTCTCCGCACGCGCCGTCAAACACGCTCTCGTACGCGCCCTGGCGAATGTCTGCGCCGTCCCACAGTCTGAAATCGCCCTGCCAGTTTGCGGGGTGATCCTCGTAGTGAGCCTCGGTGTCGAGATACGGTTTTTCAACCGGCTTCATACCGTCAAAGAATTTATACGGCTCGTACGCGCCGCCGACGCCGTGACCGCTCTGGGAAGACATAAAATCAAGGTAATCCTTGTCCTCTCCGAGCTGATCCATGGTGTTCGAGCCTCCGCCCGGGTGGAAGGTGATGAGGTGACGGTTGTCCTCACGCTCGCCCGCCTTGATGCCCGCCGCGAGTCCCTCGTAAAGCTCGTGCATATACGGCTTGACCACTATGTCGCCGCCGAATATCCAGATGATATTTACCTTATCGCGGTAGCGTTCACCGAGGAATTTGCCGTAGGCGAAGCAATCGTCGTAGGTTTTGAACAGCGACGTCTCGGGATCGTCGTATTTATTGCCCCACATCGGGAGAAATCCGAAGTAGAGACCGTATTTTTCCGCGCAATCGACTGCGTAATCGACCAGAGCCCACCACTTTTCGTTGTAGTCGAGCTTGTCGTAAGGCTCTTTGAGCGCGTGTCTGCCGAGCTTGTTCGGCCAGTCAAACGGCTCACAGCCGTTGGCGAGGACGGTCTGAATAACGGTGAATTCCTGCTTTGCGCGCACCGAGAGATATAATTCTATCTCCTCGCGGTTGAGGCGCTGGAACATATCCCAAGCGGTGTCCCCGAGGTAGAAAAACGGGGAGCCGTCCTCGTGCATGAGATACCGTTTGTTTTCGTGTACTTTTAATTTCTGCATAGTGATCTCCATTCTCCGCCGCATAGCGGCGGTACGAATAGGTGTATGGGACGATCTGAATGAACGAAGTTCATTCCACCGTCTCGTTTTCATTTCTCTGAATTTACCCTCTCAGTCAACCTACGGTTGCCAGCTCCCCCAGAGGGGGAGCCTATATTTGCCTCCCCCTCCGGGGGAGGTGGCGCCGATAGGCGACGGAGAGGGTTCGTTCCGGCGCGGGCGTGCAATGCACGCCCCTACAAGGTTTGATGTAATTTTAAAACACGGTTGTAGGGGTCGGTCGCGACCGACCCGTTATTATTCATATATAACCCGTTCGGATGCGCGGTACGGTCGCGACCGTACCCTACAATGTTCGATCTAAATTACGCGAGGTCGTTCGCGATAACGTACATTTCCTTGATCTCCTCAAGGTGTGCCGCGCACTCTGCTTTCATTTCCTCAAGAACTTCGGGCGAGAACTGGTCGAGGTCGCCGTCCTTGAGCTTATTCTTATACATACGGTCAAGCACAAGCGCGTACTTGATGTCTCTTGCTACGATCTTGCCCTCTTTTTCGCAGATAACGAGGTTGCTCTTGCCTGCGAGGAGCGCGTCAACTGCCGCGTCGCCCATTCTTGCCGCGGTAAATCTGTCACGAAGGGTGGGCTTGCCGCCGCGAACTACGTGCGCGAGGCGTGCAAATCTTGCGTCGATACCGACCTCGTTGATTCTCTTGGTGAGAGCTTCGCCAAACTCGCCGCCGAGTCCCTCGGAAACCATGATAATAAAGGAACGGATGCCTGCTTTTCTCTGCTCGAGCATACGGTTGATGCAAGCGTCAGCGTCAAACTCGACCTCGGGGATAGCAACTGCTACCGCGCCGCAAGCGATACCTGCTTCAAGCGCGATGTAGCCTGCGTCACGTCCCATAACCTCGATGATGGAAGCGCGTGCGTGAGACTCGCAGGTGTCGCGGAGGTTATCAGCCATATTCATCGCGGTGTTCATCGCGGTGTCAAAGCCGAGGGTGTAGTCGGTGGAGGTGATGTCGTTGTCGATGGTTGCGGGAATACCGATGCAGGGAACGCCGTGGTCGGTCAGGTCGGTAGCGCCTCTGAAGGTGCCGTCGCCGCCGATGGCGATGATGCCGTCGATGTTGTTGTCGCGGCAGGTCTTAACTGCCTTTGCCATGCCTTCCTCGGTTGCGAACTCAAGGCAACGGTCGGAGTAAAGGATGGTACCGCTGATAGCGGAAATGCCCGAAACCTTTTCGGGGGTGAGATCTATAAGCTCACCGCTGATGAGGCCGGTGTAGCCCTTAGCCACCGCAACAACCTCAACGCCGCGAGAAAGTGCGGAGCGGGTAACTGCGCGGAGAGCCGCGTTCATTCCGGGAGCGTCGCCGCCGGAGGTAAGTACGCCTAT
>CAZGHD010000137.1:0-5546 GCA_964525525.1 uncultured Lachnospiraceae bacterium
TGTCCCGCAGGTGCTATCACCGGTTCTGTTAAGCAGCCTCACGTGATCGATACCGAAAAGTGCGTTAAGTGCGGAGCCTGCATGGAAAAATGTAAGTTCGGCGCTATCTCCAAACAGTAATGAAAGGAGCCGAGTAATAATATAATGGAAACTGTAAATATAAAAATTAACGGCAGAGAATATACCGTGCCGAAGAACAGCACTATCCTCGAGGCCGCAAGATATGCCGGCATCGATATTCCCACTCTCTGCTATCTCAAAGATATAAACGAGATCGGCGCTTGCCGTATCTGCCTTGTTGAAGTTGTTGGCGCTCGCGGTCTCGTTACCGCCTGCGTTTACCCCGTAAACGAGGGTATGGAAGTGTACACCAACACTCCCAAGATCAGAGAGTCCAGACGCATGAACCTTGAGCTTCTCCTCTCTGCTCATAACAAGAAATGTCTGTCCTGCGTACGCTCCACCTCCTGCGAGCTTCAGAAGCTTTGCCTTGAGTACGGCGTTGAGGAGACTCATTTCGGCGGCGCAATGCCCGAGTCCAAACCCGATGAATCCACTTCTTTCCTTGTTCGCGACAACAGCAAATGTATCCTTTGCCGCCGCTGCGTAGCCGCTTGCCGTACTCTTCAGGAGATCGGCGCTATCGGTACCAACGATCGTGGCTTTGATACTCACGTTGCTCCCGCGTTCGAGAAGAATCTTGCTGATACTTCCTGCGTAGGCTGCGGTCAGTGTATCGTTGCCTGCCCCACCGGTGCTCTTTACGAAAAGGATGATACCCAGAAGGTTCTTGACGCGCTTGCTGATCCTACCAAGCACGTTGCCATCTGTACTGCTCCTTCTATCCGCGCTACCCTCGGCGAGTGCTTTGACTACGCTCCCGGTACCGACGTTGAAGGTCAGATGGTTTCCGCTCTCAAGCGTCTTGGCTTTGACGGCGTATACGATATGAACCTCACCGCTGACCTCACCATCGTTGAGGAAGCAACCGAGTTCCTCGGCCGTGTTCAGAACGGCGGTACTCTTCCGATGATCACCTCTTGTTCTCCCGGATGGATCAAGTACTGCGAGCACTACTTCCCCGAGTTCACCGAGAACCTCTCCACTTGTAAGTCTCCTCAGCAGATGTTCGGCGCTATGTACAAGACCTACTACGCACAGAAGATGGGACTTGATCCTAAGGATATCTTCTTCGTATCTGCAATTCCTTGTACTGCTAAGAAGTTTGAGGTTACCCGTCCCGATCAGAACGCTGCAGGTGTTCCGGACGTTGACGTTGCTATCACTACCCGCGAGCTTGGCAGAATGATCAAGACCGCAGGTATCAACTTCCGCGATCTTCCCGAAGAACAGTTTGACGCTCCGTTCGACATCGGTTCCGGCGCAGGCGCTATCTTTGGTGCTACCGGCGGTGTTATGGAAGCGGCTCTCCGTATGGCTGCTGAAGTTATCCTCGGCAAGAAACTCGAGAAGCTTGAATTCGAGGACATCCGCGGTATCGCAGGTATCAAGCGCGCTACCTACAAGCTCGGCGACACCGAGATCAAGGTTGCTGTTGTTTCCGGTACTGCAAACGCGAAGAAGCTGCTCAACGCTGTTAAGTCCGGCGAAGAGAAGGTTGACTTCATCGAAGTTATGTGCTGTCCCGGCGGTTGCGTAAACGGCGGCGGTCAGCCCACTCAGCCCGCATCTGTTCGTAACAACGTAAACCTCCGCGAAGTTCGTGCTGCTGTTCTTTACAACGATGATAAGAACGCAGGTATCCGTCGTTCTCACGAGAACCCCGCAGTAGATATTCTCTACAAAGAGTTCCTCGGCGAACCCGGCAGCCACAAGGCTCACGAGATTCTTCACACCAGCTATATCAAGCGTGGTCTTTAATTAAAAAATTGCAGGCTGTTCACGAAAGTGGACAGCCTGTTTTTTATTCACTCACTACAATTCCATTACTACCGTTTTATGCAAAACATAGAATTGTGTCATCCTGTGTTGACAAACTATACTATATAATTTATAATGAAAATACAAAGCATAACGGGAGGAATTATCAATGAAAAAAGCAGTATCACTTCTGATCATGTTTATTTTCATTATGACATGTGCAGGGTGCGTATCGAGCAGCGATCCCATAGACACAACAATAGCTAATGATACTACCGTAGCAACGTATGAGTCATCCTGTGAAGGATATATCACCCCACCTCCGTTTCACGATAGCAATCTCGCAATAATAAAATGGGGAGAAAGAAATCCTGCTCTTCCTAAACTAAAAGAACGCGGTACTACGTACTATCCGTTAAACGTTGAATTTATAAAAATATTTTACCAAACGTTTAACTACCCGGTAAATGATGATGTAAATTCAGACGGAATTTTAAGTGATGGCATTTTATATGTTTCTGAAGACCTTATCGAAAATATTAAAGCAGAAGAAACTCATCTTCTATCTATTATTAGACTAAATAAACCATTAGAGCAAGATGTAGCCTATTACAAAGTTAGCACTTATTATTCAGACGATCACCTTTATTTTGAATACTTTGATATAGTAGACACCAAAATCTACTTTCCGCAGATCCCAAATGAAGAAAATGCGCTCTATGGTACGATGATCGATGCAAATGAATATTGGCAAGTACGTCTCGGTAACAGTGATGTACTTTTCAAAGATGGAATGACTATTTCCGATTTTGAAAAATCAATTGATATTATTCAAACAAATTACCCATAAACAAATCAGGTCACGCCGTAGCGTGACCTGATTTCATTTTAACTTATTTTCTGAGGGTGATATTCTTTTCCTTTTCGAGTGCGGAGAGTATCTTGTTTACAGCCTTGTCCGCTTCCTCGTCGGTAAGAGTTCTGTCATCTGCGCGAAGACTTACGCTGAACGCAACAGACTTCTTACCCGCTTCGATCTGCTTGCCGCGGTAAACGTCAAACAGCTTGATACCGCGAAGCATCTTGCCGCCTGCACGCTTCATAACCTTCTCGATCTCTGCAACTTCAAGCTCGTCATCGCAAAGGAAAGCAAAGTCACGGGTGATCGCAGGGAATTTCGGGAGGGGAGTATAGTGGAACTCCTCGGTATTTCTGAGCGCGTAAAGAGCCTCATAATCAACCGAAGCAACGAAAACGGGAGTACCGATAGAGTAGTTGGAAAGAACGGTGGGATGAACTTCACCAAATGTAGCAACTACCTTACCGCCGCATACTGCATTAGCGCATCGACCGCCGTGGAATACGGGGTTAGATTCATTTCTTACATACTCAACGTCTTTGAGACCTGCAAGAGTGAATATCTGTTCACACATACCCTTCATACGGTAGAAATCACCGTTGCCGTAGAAACCGATAACAAGCTGGCGGTTTTCATCGGGGAGCTTGGTAACGTCTTCGTTAGGAATATAAACGGTAGCAAGCTCATAAAGCGCAACGTCAGCGTTACCCTGGTTATAGTTACGCGCAAGAACGTCCATCATAGAGGGGATAGCGGTGGTTCTCATAACCGAGGTGTCCTCGCCGAGAGGATTCTTTATAACCACGCATTTTCTCTCGGGAGCATCTGCGGGGAGTTCTATTCTGTCGTAGAATTTAGGGCTGATGAACGAGAAGGTATCAATCTCGTAAAGTCCCATTCCGCAGAGAAGCTCGTGAAGTCTCAGAGAAAAGCTCTGCTCCTCGGTTCTGCCGCCCTGAGTAAGACGGGAGAAGAACGGAGTCGCTTCGATCTCGTTGTAGCCGTAGATTCTGATAACTTCCTCAGCTATATCGTTCATGCACTCAACGTCAGCACGGTAAGACGGAACGGTTATCATACCGTCCTTTACCTCAAACTGAAGAAGGCGAAGCACCTTTTCCATATATTCAGCAGAAAGATTAGTACCGAGGAAACGATTGATCTTCTCTACCTCAAGCGGAATAACGGTGGTCTTTACGGGACTTGAGTAAACGTCTATAATTCCGTCAACCACGTCTCCGGCTTCAAGAAGATTTACAAGCTCGCACGCTCTCTCAAGCGCGGGCATAGTGTTTTCGGGATCGAGTCCCTTTTCAAAACGCGCGGAGCTTTCGGTTCTCATACCGAGCGCGCGGGAGGTAACGCGAACGGAGCTTCCGAGGAAGTTAGCGCTCTCGAAAACAACGGTCACGGTGTCGTCAGTGATCTCACTGTTAAGACCGCCCATAACACCCGCAAGCGCAACAGCTTTCTTCTCGTCAGCAATAACCAGCATATCGTCGCGAAGCTCGTGAGGAATATCGTCAAGAGAGGTGAAATTCTCTTTGTCAGCGGCGCGGCGAACGACTATCTTACTGCCGTCAAGGCACTTATAGTCAAACGCGTGCATGGGCTGACCGTACTCAAGCATAACGTAGTTGGTAATATCAACGATATTGTTTATCGGACGCACGCCTGCTGCACGGAGACGCATACGGAGCCAGAGCGGAGACGGGGCGATTTTTACGTTTTTAACAACTCTTGCGGTGTAGCGCGCACAAAGGTCGGGCGCAGTATTCTCAACAGAAAGGTAATTCTTTATATCATCACCATCGCCTGCGGTCTTTACGACAGGAGTTTTAACAGAAAATTCCTTCTCGTAAGATGCCGCGCTCTCGCGAGCAAGTCCGATAACGGACAGACAATCGGGGCGGTTAGGGGTGATCTCAAATTCAACCACGGTATCGTTCATCATAAGACCCTTGACCACGTCATCACCGGGTTTGAGACCGAGGTCGGGAGTAAGGATAAAGATGCCGTCCTCTATTGCGTTCGGCATATCGTGGGTGGTAAGACCAAGCTCGGAAATCGAGCAAAGCATACCGTTTGATTCAACACCGCGCAAAGCGCCCTTTTTGATCTTAACTCCGCCGGGAAGGAGAGCCGGAGGAATAGCCGCAGGAACGAGATCGCCTTCGCGAACGTTCTGCGCGCCGGTAACGATCTGAACGGTTTCGGTGCCAATGTCT
Source organism: uncultured Lachnospiraceae bacterium (assembly GCA_964525525.1). Lineage (GTDB taxonomy): Bacteria > Bacillota > Clostridia > Oscillospirales > CAG-272 > RGIG2161. The sequence goes on from CAZGHD010000137.1 coordinate 4,969, forward strand.
ATCTGGCAGACCCAAAGATGGTCGGAGTTTTCGTGTCTTTCGATCTTTACGACCTTACCAACAATAACGTTCTGTATATCCTCGCCAAGCACTTCATAGCCCTCGACCTTGGAGCCGGTAGCGGTCATTCTGTCGCAATACGCTTTTATATCATCCTCGCCGATGTCGGTAAAATCGGCAAGCCAACTGTAAGGTAAATTCATTATGACTTCCTCCTAAAAATTAAAACTGACCGAGAAAACGCATATCGTTTTCATAAAGCAGGCGCATATCGTCAATGTTGTACTTGGTCATAACTATACGCTCAATACCCATACCGAAAGCAAATCCGCTGTACTCGTCGGGATCTATATTACAGCCGCGAAGAACGTTAGGATGCACCATACCTGCACCGAGGATCTCCATCCAGCCCTCGTTCTTGCAAAGACGGCAACCCTTACCACCGCAAACAAAGCAGGAAACGTCAACCTCTGCCGACGGCTCGGTAAACGGGAAATGGTGAGGACGGAAACGGATCTTGGTGTTCTCGCCGAACAAAGTCTTTGCAAAGGTCTCAAGCATACCCTTGACGTCGCCCA
>CAZGHD010000138.1:0-5530 GCA_964525525.1 uncultured Lachnospiraceae bacterium
TTAGGACCTATGCAAATACTATGATAACCGGCTCAAAGAGCGAAGGCAATTTTGAACTGCTTCATATAAGCAAAAATCTCACTTGTGAATACGTCAACGGCGTTTCAAACGGTGTAAGAATAACCGAAGACGGTAAATATGTCTACGGGCTTAACGCTGATTCTTTGGTTCGCATAGATATAAGTAACGGATATAAAACCAAGACTGTCGCAACCTCTGTGGCTTCGTTTACCATGAGCTACGACGGTGAAGATATTTATTACGTCGACACCGACGGCACGCTGTGGCACGTACACAACGAAAAAGCTAAAAAGATTGCCTCTGCCTGCAAGGAATTTTACATCGACAGAGATGGAACACTTTTCTTTACCGGTGCAATGGGTGACGGAGAGACGCTTTACTATTCAAGATTTGGCTCTTCTCCCAAGAAGATAGAATCAAGCGAGGATGTTTTTTCACTGTTCTCGTTTGGCGGGTATGCGTATTTTACAAGCTACCAAGATGACGGAAAACTGAGTCTGTTTGCCGTATACAGAAACGGATACCATAAAATTGCTGATAAAATTATATACTGATAAAATATAAAGAGGTGTGTAAAATGATAAAACAAGATCTTGAAAAACGCAAAATTCCGAGCGCTTACATCGGCGAAAGCGGTGAGAAGATCACCGATGTATCCGATTGGGAAAAGCACCGCGAAAAACTGAAAGAGATTATCTCCTTTGAAGAATACGGTTATCTTCCCGAAAAGCCGGACGCGATGTACTGTACTGTTACGTCAGCGCAGAGCACTTTCTGCGCGTCCGCCGCTACCTTAGAAAAGATCAATATGACTCTCGTTATGCGCGGCAGAGCGTTTACCTTCCCCTTCCAGTTTGCTTATCCGAACAAGCCCGGTAAGTTCCCGACCGTCGTCATGGTAAACTTCCGTCCCGACGTTCCGGATAGATACCTTCCTTCCGAGGAAATAAACGAAAAAGACGTTGCGGTTGCATCTTTCTGTTATAAAGATTTCACCAGTGACGACTGGGATTTTACCAACGGTTTTGCAGGTGTTCTTTATCCCGACGGAAAACGCGGTCCTCACGATGCTGGTAAGATCTCACTTTGGGCATGGGCTTGTATGCGTATTCTCGATTACCTTGAGACACGCGACAACGTTGACCTTAAAAACGTAGCTGTTGCAGGACATTCCAGACTTGGCAAGACAGCGCTTTACGCAGGTGCATTCGACGAGAGATTTGCATTTGCTTATTCCAACGACTCCGGCAGCTGCGGAGCCGCTATCAGCCGCGATAAAGTCGGAGAAGACGTAAAGGCTATATACTCAAGATTCGGCTTCTGGTTCTGCGAAAACTTTGCTAAATATCAAGCAAACGAACATAATATGCCTCACGATCAGCATTTTCTTCACGCGCTCGTAGCACCGAGAAATCTTTACGTAGCAAGTGCAGAAACCGACCAGTGGGCAGATCCTCAGTCCGAATTTCTCGGATGTGTTGCAGCAGAAGATGCTTACGCTATCTACGGCAAGTCCGGACTCGTTCACGAGGACAGATACCCTGAGATCAACGAAAAGCTGCACGACGGCACTATTGGCTATCACCTTCGCAGCGGATCACACTACTTCAGCCGCCGCGACTGGAATATGTTCTTCGAGTTTATGAAAAAGAATCTCAGCTGATTATGAAAAAACACGGTGTTCTATAAAAAGAACACCGTGTTTTTTATACTATAAATTCGCAAAATGCTTGTTCTAACATCGAAAATTCTTGCTCGTCATAAATAAAATGTGCAGATTTGTTCATCACCGTGTATTTTATCTTTTCCTTGTTCGGAATATATTTTATTGATCTCATTGACACAAACTCATCCTGCGCCGACTGAAAAATGATACATTTGGTATTAAGCTTCAAAATATTTGAATGCGCACGCTTTGATTCTCCAAAAAGCTCAAGATACCTCGGAATCCAGCCAACGTACTCCCAAACTCGGAGATTCAATTTTATGCTGTTTGAATTTTTGTACTTTTCGGCAAGCTCGTCTTTTATACCGAAAAAAACTTTTAATGAATTTAGTACTGCCGTGGGACGTACGCCTATTTTAAGCGGTGTTTGCAGTAAAAATATTCCTTTTACCTTATCCGGGTATTCTATTGCGGATTGCATGGCAAAAAAAGTCCCCATTGAATGTCCGGCTATATAAATATTGTCATACGCCTCGGCAATCTCTTTTACAGTATCTCGCACCTGTGTTTTCCAAATCTTCATTGATGCTTTTGAAAAATCTTTTACACTGCCGCCATGACCATTTAAAAGTATGTTGTATACCGTGATATTATCGGGTATCAGATTCACAAATCTATCGAAATGCCGCGGACTTCCTTGAAATCCGTGAATAAACAGCACCGCAGTGTCTGCGCCATTTTCAATTTTTACATATGGAGAGTGCATTATAACATTCCTCCGATACAGAGATATGATTTTATTAAAAGATCCGCAAGGCAGGCGCGCTTTGCGGATCTTTTGTGTCATACGGTTTGAAGTTCTTTTTCGGGTTCAACTGCCTTTTCTGTCAGTGTTTCGTTACCCTCATTAAGCTCTTCTGCTGCTATGGCAAGCATCAGTTTTATTCTGTTTTCCTGATTAACCTTGGTAGCGCCGGGATCGTAGTCGATAGGAACTATGTTTGCATTAGGATGAAGCTCTCTTATCTTGCGTATCATTCCCTTGCCTGCGATATGGTTCGGGAGACATCCAAACGGCTGTGCACAGATAATATTGCCAAATCCGTTGTCTATCAGCTCCATCATCTCTGCAGGAAGAAGCCATCCCTCGCCCATTTTACATCCCGTTCCGATTATCTGTTTTGAGAGCTCTTTTGCGCGCTTGTAATCAGAACATTCACGAAGATTTTTGGTCTCGCTCGCAGCTTCATTCATAGCTTTTTCAAAGGTAAGTGCGTAATCAAGAATTATCTCGTGAATCTTTTTCTTTAATTTACTTCCGCCGTAAAGCTCTACGTCCTGTATTCCGTTTTCAATACAGTAATACGCGAATCCGAGGAGTCCTGGAACCATAACCTCACAGCCCTGCTCGTAAAGGAATTTTTCAAGTTCGTTGTTGGCAAGTGAAGAATACTTAACGTATATCTCACCGACGATACCGACCTTTACTTTGGGCGTGCGTTTGATCTCTACGTTATCAAAATCTTTTGCGATCAGCTTGAAATTTTTAGAGATAGCGGAGGACGAGTAGCCTTTCTTTTGGGATATTTCATTCGCAAGTCTCTGCGTCCATTTTCTCACCAGACTTGCACTGTCCCCGCGGTTTACCTCGTACGGCTTTATCTGGTTGTCAAACGCCATCAGAATATCACCGTAAGCAACTGCGGCAATGGCCATTCTGATAAGCGGCAAGGTTATCTGAAAACCGCTGTTTTTCTCAAGTCCCGAAGCATTCAGAGATATTACCGGCACGTGAGAAAATCCTGCGCGCTCAAGTGCTTTTCTCAAAAGATGTATGTAGTTTGAAGCTCGGCATCCGCCGCCGGTCTGAGTTATCATCAGCGCCGTTTTGTCAACGTCGTATTCACCGCTCTGAAGCGCGTCAATAAACTGTCCTATTACTAAAAGCGCGGGATAGCAGGTATCGTTATGTACGTATTTGAGTCCGCATTCGATAACCCGCTGGCTTTCATTTTGCAGAAGCACCATATTATACCCCAAACGGTTAAACACCTCAACAACAAGTCCGAAATGAACGGGAAGCATATTGGGTATTAGTACCGTGTGGGTATCTTTCATTTCTTTAGTAAATTCGATACGTTCTTCTGACATTACTTTTCACCTTTCAAGCGCTGTCCTTCAAGGGCAGCGAAAAGACTTCTGAGTCTTATTTTAACCGCGCCGAGATTGGTTATCTCGTCTATCTTTATCTGAGTATAAATTTTTCCGCCGTTCTCAAGTATTCTTCTCATTTCATCGGTAGTAATAGCATCTACGCCGCATCCGAAGGAAACCATCTGTACGAGATTTATATCGTATTCGGACTTATGATCGCATATAAATTTTGCGGCGGCGTAAAGGCGGGCGTGATACGTCCACTGATTAAGCACTTTTACCGGGAATTTTTCTACTTTGCCGCTGAGGACTTCCTCTGTGATTATGACCGCACCCATATCCGAGACCATCTCGTCTATTCCGTGATTTATTTCCGGATCAAGGTGATAAGGACGTCCACAGAGCACGATTATCGGGGCTCCTGCGGCTTTTGCCGCCGCAAGGTACTCGTCACCCTTCTCTTTAATTTTGGTCATGTACGCAGAATATTCGTCATATGCCGAAGCACACGCGGATTTGGTTTCCGACTTTGTAATACCGTCAAAATATTTTGAAAGTATAGAGTGAATCTTGTTTTCAAAATCCGAACGTCTTGAGGGGTTTATGTAATCGTATATTACTTTAACTCCGGCAAGCGCGCCTACGTTAGCAACAAGAACCTCCGGGTAATAAGCAACTACCGGGCAGTTGTAATGATTATCGCCGAGTCCCTCATCAAAGTTATACGACATACACGGGTAGAAAATCGTATCAACGCCTTTTGCAAGCAGCGATTCGATATGTCCGTGCATCAGCTTTGCCGGGAAGCACGCGGTATCAGACGGAATAGTGTGCTGACCGGAAAGATATAACTTTCTGCTTGAAGGATCTGATACTACTATTTCAAATCCAAGAGTTTCAAAGAACTTACTCCAGAACGGAAGCATCTCAAACATATTGAGTCCCATCGGAATACCAATGCGTCCGCGGGTACCGTTCTTCGGTTTTTTATATTCTTCAAGAAGCTCAAGTTTATATTTAAACAGATTGAGTTTGAGGTTGTTTTCTCCGCTGATTTTTTTAGCAAGCGGTTTTTCGCAGCGATTTCCGCTTATGTATTTTTCTCCGTTTGAGAAGGTATTTACAGTAAGACGGCAGTTGTTCTGACAGCCTCCGCAGTTTATAACGCGGGTCTCGTGGGTGAAGCTCTCAAGCGCATCTTTTGAGATTATACTGCTCTTCTCTTTTTCACAGCGAGCCGAATACAGTGCTGCACCGTACGCACCCATGAGGCCGGAAATGTTAGGTCTTATTACGTTGTGTCCGAGTTCTTTTTCAAACGCACGGAGTACCGCGTCGTTATAGAACGTTCCGCCCTGAACGATTATATGCTCTCCAAGCTCTTTTGCGCTGGAGGCTCTGATTACTTTGTATATCGCGTTTTTAACGACCGATACCGAGAGTCCCGCGGATATGTTATCTATCGTTGCGCCATCCTTTTGCGCCTGCTTTACCGATGAATTCATAAATACGGTGCATCTTGAACCGAGGTCAACAGGCTTTTGCGCGAATATTCCTTTTTTTGCGAAATCAGCGATAGAATAACCGAGTGCGCCCGCAAATGTCTGGAGGAATGATCCGCATCCGGAGGAGCACGCCTCATTGAGGAAGATATTGTCCACGATGCCCTCGCGGATGTTGAAGCACTTG
>CAZGHD010000139.1:0-5529 GCA_964525525.1 uncultured Lachnospiraceae bacterium
TTCCCCCATAGTATTCATTTTTGCTGACCTTGGCGGTCAACGGTATATATAATACCACAACTTTTTCGATTTGTCAACTGTTTTTTCGAATTTTTTAAAAAATATCTTTATCTTTTTTCAAAAATGTGATATTATATAATAAATGAAAAAGGAGGTGCTCTCTTGTGTATGACGTTATTGCAATAGTCGGTCCCACCGCGAGCGGGAAGTCGTCCCTTGCTTTTGAGATCGCAAAAAAACACAACGGTGAAATAGTTTCCTGCGATTCGATGCAGATATATCGCGGAATGGACGTCGGTACGGCAAAGGCAACGCAAGCCGAGCGCTCCGAGATCGTTCACCATATGACAGATCTGATCCTGCCTGACGTTAACTATTCCTGCTCGGATTACGCGCGGGACGCGTCTGCGGCAATAGACGATATAATATCCCGGGGAAAACTGCCGGTTATATGCGGCGGCACGGGGCTTTACCTTGATGCACTGCTTTTCGGTTCGGGCACCGCCGATATTGAGCTTGACGAGGATTATATGCGTGAGCTTGAAGAAATCTCGCAAAAAGAGGGCGGCAGGGAAATACTGCACGCTATGCTCCGCGAAATTGATCCCGATGCGGCAGAAGAGATCCATATGAACAACGTAAAGCGGGTTATCCGCGCGCTTATGATAAATCGCTGTGCGAAAATGACTAAAGCGGAGTGGAACAAAAAATCCAACGAAAAAGGCTCTCGATATAGTGCTCTCATAATAGGACTGAATTACCGCGATAGGGAAGAACTTTACCGCAGGATAGAACTCCGCGTTGACGAAATGGTGCGTGACGGATTGGTAGAGGAAACAAAGCGTCTTTTTGAATGTGGTTATCTCGCGCCGGAATATACAGCCGCGCAGGCGATAGGCTACAAGGAGATTCTTCCTTACGTCAAAGGGGAGGCCAATCTCGATTCTTGTACGTCTATGCTTAAGACCGCTACCCGCAGATATGCGAAGCGCCAACTCACCTGGTTTTCCAAATACAGGGAAATAAATTGGATATTTCCGGATGAAAGTGAGTTTTATGGTAAAAATAAAGAAAAAACATTTGAAGATATTGTAAACAATGCAGAAAAACTATTTATTAATTGCAAAAAATGTAGTATAATATGAAATAATATGAGTATCTGTACCCTCATATTGCGTAAGCAGTGCTAAGGAGCTTTTGTAAAATGGATGTTAAATACCTGAAAAGAGTCGGTCTCGGTATTCTTGCCGCGATCGTCAGCGTTGCTTTCGCTGTGTATTTGATATATCATATCTCAATGTCCTTTAAGGATAACATAGTTACTGCTGTTGCGTCGTATACCGTTGAGACTAAGTCTGTTCAGTGCATGGGCTATATTTTCCGTGATGAAACGGTGCTGACCTCATCGGTAAACGGCACTCTCGGACTTGCTTACAGCGACGGTACAAAGGTTTCTATCGGCTCAAAGGTTGCCGAGGTCTATTCGTCTGCGAAAGACCTTGATCTCGTTTCGAGAATTGAGGATATTGAACGCAGAATAGATATTCTTGAAGAAAGCTCGCTTGGCGGAAGTTATTCGGACGTTGGCCAGGCATCGTCAAAAATATCGGGAACGCTTGAGGATATAAAAGGCTATATATCAAACGGTGATCTTTACTCGGTTGTTGAGACAAGAGACGAACTTCTCGTTCAGATAAACCGTCTTCAGCTTATTACCGATGTGGTAGATGATTTTGACAGTGAACTCGTCAACTTGAGAACCGAGCTTGAATCTATTCGCAGAGGTATGGGTGGAGTTGCATCCACTGTTACGGCACCTCAAAGCGGTTACTTCTATTCGTCGTGCGACGGTGGAGAAGAGCTTTTCGGTCTTGACGCGCTTGAAAATCTGACTGTGTCTTCTTTTAATACACTTGTCGATACCGCGAAAAATATATCCGCTCCAAGCGGCGCGGTCGGAAAGATAGCTGTGGGATACCGATGGTATATCGTGGCGAGAACCACCAAGCTTGAAAGCGAGAAGTACGACGTCGGAAAGAGTTACCCGATAACGTTTGAGGATAATTCGGATGTTTGTATTCCTCTCACGCTTGAAAGAATCGTGGACGATACGATGGGCGATGATTCACTTTTGGTATTCTGCTGTACGGAGATACCTCTTGACTTTGATTTCCTGCGTTGTCAGAACATCAGTATTGAGTCCGAAGAGTACAAAGGGTATAAAGTTCCGCGGTCGGCTATGCGTCTGGTCAACGGTGAGCTTGGGGTTTACGTTTTGAGCGGAACCACGGTAGGCTTCAAAAAGATCGACGTCGTGTACGAGGGGGACGGCTACGTTATCTCTGCACTGCGGGAAACGTACGGCGAAAATGCGCACGAGTACCTTAATCTTAATGAAAATATAATTGTAGAAGGAAAAGAACTTTACGACGGTAAGATAATCGTCTGGTAGAATTTCAATGAAAGACTATTCATATCTTGATGAGAATTTTGCAAAAATAAGAAAACGTATAACAGAGGCAGAACAGCAGTTTGGCGTTCCGGCGGGCAGTGTAAGACTCGTTGGTGTTACCAAAACGGTTGATGCCGATGTCATAAATTACGCGATTGATAATCTTGGACTTACCGAGATAGGTGAAAATCGCGTGCAGAGCTTGCTCGAAAAGTACGACAAGCTCCACCGTGACAATCTGAAGATACATTTTATCGGTTCGCTTCAGACCAATAAGGTCAAGTATATAATCGATAAGGTGGATCTGATACAGTCTCTTGACAGTGTCCGTCTTGCGGCGGAAATTGACAAGCAGGCAAAAAAAGCCGGACGTACGATGGACGTTCTGGTGGAGATAAATTCCGGACGAGAGCCGAACAAAGGCGGTGTGATGCCGGAGGATGTCGAAAATTTCGTTGACGAAGTGCAGAAATTTGACAATATTCGCGTGTGCGGGGTAATGACTATCGGCCCCGTTTGCGAGGATTTAAGCGATCTAAAAAAATATTTTGAAGAAACTTGTCGGATTTTTATTGACATTTCGCAAAAAAAATTACATAATATAGATAGTCCCATTTTATCCATGGGTATGAGCCGTGGATTTGAATACGCTATTGAGACCGGTTCGGACATGGTGCGTATAGGAAACGCCCTGTTTTCCCCGGGATCAAATATATAATGGCATTTGACCCACTAAAAAAAACTATACGGAGGTATAAAACAAATGGGTTGGGTAGATAAGATAAAGAGAATGACAGGCAACGACGGAATCGATGATTATGATGAAACCGATAACTACTACGGTTCTATGGGTACTGACGATTACGATGTAACCGGCGATTACGGCGTTCAGCAGAACGATGCATCCCAGGATGCAGGCGCAGCTTATACTCCTATGGGCATGGGTGCCGCTTCTTCCATCAGCGGACTTGGCAGTTCTGCAATAGAGCTTAAGGTTGTAAAACCCGAGAAGTTTGATTGCGTTCCTCAGATCGCAGATCACCTTCTTAACAAGCGCACAGTAGTACTTAACCTTGAGGCTACCAATAAAGAGACCGCTCGCCGTCTTATTGACTTCCTTAGCGGCGTTGCATATTCTATTGACGGTCAGCTCAAGCGTATCGCTAATAACGCTTACGTTATTACTCCCAGCAACGTAGACGTTTCCGGCGAGCAGCTTCGTGAGAAGAAAGAGAAGAAGGAAGAAGAGACCGTTACTACTAACGATTTCTATTCCGATCTTTGATCGAAACGTAAAAACGACTATACAGAACTCTGAGCTACGCCGATTTTCGGCATAGCTCGGTTTTCTGCACCGTTTTTTTGATTTTGTCGAAAAATATTTTTTATTATTTTTCTGAAGGGGCCGCCGTGCGGCGGACATGGATGAACAATAGTGCCGTTCATTTATATTGTTAGAGAATTAGTTTATATTTTCATCTCGGTGCTTCAGTTTGCGATGCTCGCGCGTGCCGTGCTTTCCTGGATCCCGCTCGGCGGAGACGGTAAGCTCGGCGATTTTTTGGAGAAACTCGGCAGCTTTCTGTATTGTCTTACAGAGCCGATAATAATCCCATTCCGCAAATTGCTTGACCGATTTGACAGCTTGCGAACCTTTCCGCTTGACATTCCGTTTTTCGTTGCCTTTCTCGTTATCAATATGATAACGCTGTTTATTTGAGGGAGATTATGATAGATCCTGAAATACAGCAGCTTTTCATACGGATCGACGATATTGCAAGACGGTCTGTTATGACGGACGCGCATTTTCTTAATGCGAAGGAGCAGTTTTTTCTGAAGTCGCATCTCGATTCTGCGGGCTATGCGGGAAAGTATATTTTTTACGGAGGGTGCGAGGGCACCGAACGTAAGATGCTTTTCTTTTTGCCCGATTACGTCGTTGATATGGCGGACGGTGTTGATGACCTATATGCGTTTGCATCGCAGGTTTTGCTGTCCGAACTTGAGGACACCGTGACTGCTCTTAAAATAATAGGAAGCGGTTATCGCTCCCTGTCTCACCGCGATTATATGGGCTCGATACTCGGACTCGGGATAGAGCGCTTTGTCGTCGGTGATATAATACTTAATAAAGATGAAAATTCCGCTATCGTTTTCTGTGAGAAAAAGATGGCTGAATATATACTAAACGAGCTTGACTCGGTCGGCGCTGACAAGGTCAAAGTCGAACGGGCACAGCTCTCTCCCGATTTTGAAATAAAACGGGAATTCAAAACGGTCAGTGACACGATTGCATCGGCAAGAACCGATTGCGTTGTGGCGTCACTCGCAGGATGCTCTCGCGAGAATGCGAAAGAACTGATGCGGTACGGAGAGGTCGAAAAGAATTATTCGATCTGCAAAAAGCCGGACGCCGAGGTAAACGAGGGCGACGTTATTACTGTCAGAGGGCACGGTAAGTTTGTCGTGCGCGCTATCGCTGACAGAACGAAAAAGAATAGGATACGCTTGACAGCGGATAAGTACATTTGAGTCGGATGTGAGTTTGCTATGAGAAATATGACTATCGAGTACTACTCGGAGGAAGATTGCCCGAAAGCAACTCCCGAAGAAAATGAAGCATTTGAGCGCGAGCTCGAGCGGTTTATGGACGGACTCGAGCTGTTTTCAGACGTCGGTGCCGGCAAAAAACTTTCGGCTTACAAGTTGAAGCGAATCCTCCGCAAAACGCGGTCAAAACAAACACGAAATTTTTAGTTTAAGGAGCTATAATAAATTATGCCAACAGATTATAAGGACAGTCTTAATTTGCCTAATACCAAATTCGCGATGCGCGCAAATCTGCCGCAGCGTGAGCCCGGCATTTACGATCGCTGGAAAGAGCTTGGTCTGTATGAGGCAATGCTTGAAAAGTCGGAGGGTAAGCCTCTGTTTATGCTGCACGACGGACCGCCTTTTTCTAACGGTAATATCCATATGGGACACGTTCTCAACAAGGTCCTCAAGGATTTTATAAACAGATATAAGTCTATGAGCGGTTTCAAGGTTCCGTACGTTCCCGGATGGGACAACCACGG
>CAZGHD010000140.1:0-5447 GCA_964525525.1 uncultured Lachnospiraceae bacterium
TTATCACGCTACAAAATTCAAATTAAAAATGGGACCCTACCCCATTTTTGTTCGCGTATGCGAACACATTTGAATTTAACTCAACTATTTTTGAGCCGCCGCAGGCGGCGGAATGGAGATTGACATGAGTTTTTTAAAGGACAAGAAGGTTTTTATTTTTGATATGGACGGTACGATCTACCTTGGATCTATCGTGTTTGATTTTGCGGTCAAGTTTATCAACCGTTTGCGCGAAAACGGACGCCGCGTGATATTTTTTACCAACAATTCTTCTCACAACGATGAGTTTTATATGAATAAGCTTACCAAAATGGGATTTTCTCCCTCTCGAGAGGAGATAATGACCTCGGGCGACGTTACGATAGGTTATCTCAAAGCGCACAGAGCCGGCAAGAAGGTTTATCTTCTCGGCAACAGTGAGCTCCGCTCGGATTTCCTGTCCGCCGGAATAGACCTTGCGCGCGAGGACGGCGAGGATGCGGATATCGTGGTTTCCGCGTTTGATACCGAGCTGACCTACGCCAAGCTGACTGCGGCTTGCAGAGCTATTGACAGAGGCGCGGAATTTTTGTCCACTCACCCGGACTATCGCTGCCCGACCGAGGACGGATTTATTCCGGACAGCGGCGCTATCTGCGCGGCTATCACCGCCGCGACCGGTGCTACTCCCACCTATTTCGGTAAGCCTTACGAGAAAACGGTTGATTACGTTGAGTCAAAGACCGGGGCGCGCCGCGAGGACGTATGCATCTTCGGAGACAGACTTTATACCGACATTGCTTTTGGTAAAAAGCACGGAATTACCTCTATTCTCGTAATGACAGGCGAGACCACCGAGGAAGACCTCGCAAAAGCCGGCCCTGCTGAAACTCCGGACATAGTACTTCCGTCACTGCGAGAGGCTGAAACAGACGTTTTTGGAGAATAATTAATATCACAAAACCTTGAAAAAAGCTCAAAAAAGTGGTATAATATATTATTAATGGATTTTTTGATACAGTAGGAGGAATATCGCCATGATGGAAATAAAACAAATAGCTGATCGAGTGCGTGAGATGCGCGAGATTATGGACATCGAAGCAGAGGATATTGCAAATAAGATCGGTGTGTCGGTGAGCGAGTATCTTTCGTACGAGAACGCCGAGGACGATATTCCGATAGGTAAGCTGTACCTTATCGCGGACGAGCTCGGAATCGACCCGACCGTGCTTCTTATCGGCGATAACCCGAGAATGGCAGACTATACTCTTGTCCGCGGAGGTCACGGTATCAGCGTGGAGAGATATGCGGGTTACGAGTTTTCTTCCCTCGCGTACAACTACATCGGCCGCGAGATGGAGCCGATGATCGTTTCCCTCAAGCCGTCGGATGACGTTCACGAGCCTGTTTCTCACGAGGGTCAGGAGTTTAACTACGTTATCTCCGGCACCGTCGGCGTGACCATCAAGGACAAAGAATTTATCCTCGAGGCAGGGGACAGTATATATTTTAATCCGTCGCTTCCTCACGGACAGCGCGCTATCGGCGGAGAGGCAAAGTTCCTCACCGTTATCAACGAAAGAATGAAAGGCAAATGATCCTGAAAAATGAATCTTGTACATAAATTCCTTGACAGAACTGAATTTTCGTCATACGAGGATTTCAAGAAAAACTGCAAATATAATATCCCGGAAAATTTCAACTTCGCGTACGACATAGTTGACGAATATGCCCGTCTTGATCCCGAAAAGCCCGCGCTCGTGTGGCTCAACGACGATGGGGACGAGCGTGAATTCACCTTTTCTGACGTTAAGCGCGAGAGTGACAAGATAGCCAACGTGCTGTCCTCCTTCGGACTTAAAAAGAACGACAGAATAATGTTGATACTCAAGCAGCGCCCCGAGGTTTGGTTTACTCTCGTTGCGGCGATGAAGCTCGGACTCGTGGCTATTCCCGCATCCTTCCAGCTTACCAAAAAGGACATAACCTACCGCTGTGAGGCGGCTACCGTTAAGTATATAATAATCGCCGAGGACGATGAGATAATCACTCACGTCAGAGAGGCGCGCGGAGAGTGCGCGGATCTTTTAGGCGTCGGTATCGTCGGTGACGGTATTGCCGCGCGTTACGGTGATGAATTTGCCGATATGCGCGCGCTGACCGAGGCGGCAAGCGATAATTTCGTCCGTCCGACAGGCGATGCTGCTACCAAAAACGACGATATAATGCTGATGTATTTCTCGTCGGGCACCACGGGAATGCCCAAGATGATCGTTCACGACTACACCTATCCGATCGGTCACATAACGACCGCGCTGTTCTGGCAGAAGGTAGAGGACGAGGGACGCCATCTTACTCAGTCCGACTCGGGCTGGGCAAAATTTGCGTGGGGTAAGATATTCGGTCAGTGGATATGCGGCACGGTAAACGTGGCGTATGACACCGACAAGTTCGTGCCCGCAAAGCTGCTTGCGGCAATAGATCACTTAAAGCTGACTACCTTCTGCGCGCCGCCGACTATCTACCGTTTCCTCATAAAAGAGGATATGTCGGGATACGATTTCTCCACCATTCACCACTGCGGTACGGCGGGAGAACCTCTTAACCCCGAGGTAGTAAAGCGATTTAAGGAAGCTACCGGTCATACCATTTACGAGGGATTCGGTCAGACCGAGACCACCGTTCTTTTGGCAAACTTTGGCTTTGACGAAATAAAGGTCGGTTCCACCGGCAAGCCCTCTCCTATCTACGACATAGACATAGTTGACGAAAACGGCGAATCCTGCGAGGACGGCGTGGTCGGTTCTATCGTTATAAAGAACGCGGGCGAGCATCCTATCGGTCTTTTCCGTGAATATTATAAAGACGAAAAGGCGATGGAGAGCTCCTGGAAAAACGGCGTGTACAACACCGGCGATATGGCGTGGCGTGACTCTGACGGATATTTCTGGTTTGAGGGACGTAACGACGACGTTATAAAATGCTCGGGTTACCGAATCGGTCCGTTTGAGGTAGAGAGTGCGCTTCTTACCCATCCGTCTGTTCTTGAATGTGCGGTTACCGCGGTTCCAGACCCGGTACGCGGTCAGGTCGTAAAAGCGACTATCGTGCTTACTCGCGGATACACCGCGAGCGATGAGCTCAAAAAAGAACTTCAAAATCACGTAAAAGTTACTACCGCACCGTACAAATATCCCCGCGTGGTCGAGTTTGTGTCCGAACTTCCCAAAACTTCAAGCGGAAAAATACGCCGTGTGGAGATCAGACAGAACGACGGAGCGCAAAAGTAAGATAAAATCGAGAATAATTTATCGAAAACTATTGCATTTATTTAAAAACTGTGATATAATATTAAATGCTGATTTTACGCAAACAATAAGTTTTATATAATATCGTGTGAAAACACTTGTGGAGGTGTAAGGATAATGGCAAAATGCAGTCTTTGCGGAAAAGGCGTGACTTTCGGTCACAACGTTTCTCACTCAAACCGTAAAACTAACAGAGCTTGGAAGCCCAACATTCGCCGTGTAAAGGCAGTTGTTGACGGTACTCCTAAGACCGTATACGTATGCTCTCGTTGCCTTCGTTCAGGTAAGGTAACTCGCGCTATATAAGGTTTGTAGATTCGAGTAAATAAAACAAAGGGGGAAACGGTATCGTTTCCCCCTTGTTTTGTGTTTTATGGGAGGCAGAAATGAAAAAGATTGCCGTAACTGACCTTCGTATTCCGAAAGAATGCGAGCGTGCGCTGATCGAGCACGGATATAAAATAATAAAGCTCCCGCAGGCGGAATATCTTGCGCCTGAGGTGGCGTCTCATCCCGATATGGTAATTATACCGATCGGAGGTAAATTGTTCTGCCACGAGCGTTATTTTGCCTCACACGAGGGCAGGGTGGCGATCGAGAAGATCGTTTCTGAATCGGGGCTTGATTTGCGGACGACGGATGATGAAACCGGCGAGAAATATCCGCAGGACGTTCTGTTCAACGCCGCAGTTTTGGGAGATGTTATTATCTGTTCCGACCACACGTCGCGTGCGGTGATGCGTGAGGCTGAAAGTCTCGGGCTCAAGGCTGTCAAGGTAAAGCAGGGGTACACCAAATGTTCCTGTGCCGTGATAGGAGAGCGCGCGATCATCACGGCAGACACGGGGATCGCCCGCGCCGCAGATGAACAGGGAATAGACGTACTTTTGGTGTCCGCGGGAGGGGTAGAACTGCCCGGGTACGACATCGGGTTTATCGGCGGCGCGTGCGGGTATGACGATGGGAAGTTATTTTTCTGCGGAGATATTTCTCTTCATCCAGACGGGGAACGTGTAACTGAATTTTGTGCCTCTCACGGATGTGAGGCGGTATCGCTTTGCCGTGGAATGAAGTTATTTGACGTCGGCACGATCTTCTTCTTTTGAGGGAAACAAAACGGGGTATGCAGTCTTTATTGCTATTGCTATGAGGGGACCTGTGATGAGTCCCCAAACGCCGAAAATTTTACTTCCCGCATAAACCGAAAACAGCATTATCAAAGGGTGCAGATCAACACTGCGCCCTATTATTTTCGGCTCTATCAACTGGCGGATGATCGTTTCTGCCGTTACGAGAACGATGAGTGAAACTCCCAAAACGGTGTTGCCTTGTATCAGCGCTATGAGCGACCACGGAATCAGCACCGTTCCCACGCCTATCACCGGCAGAAGGTCGAGCAGGGAAATGACTAACGCGAGTATAAACGAGTATCTGACCTTGAGCAGTGTGAACGCCAAAAACAGCTCGGAAAAAGTGACGAGCAGAATTACTCCGTACCCGCGCAGATAGCATCGCGCGCCGTCTGCCAGTGCGTGTCCGAGTCTTGACAGCTTGACGCGTGCCTCACGGGGCAGAATTTTCTTCGCCGCGCGGGATAAAATATCAGGCTCGGAGCAGAAATAGAATGCGGCTAAAACGGTCAGCACGGCAGAAAAAAACGCCTCGGGAACGGATGCTGCGATTCGTCCGAGAATAGCGGGTAACTTTGCCGACATAGCGGAAACCGAAGACAAAAGTCCGGACAGCAGATTTTGCGAGATGCTGTCAGCCAAGCCCGCACCGTCCCCCTTGATCTTAGGAAAGCGGTTTTCTATTTTTGACAGAAACGAGCTGACGTAGCCGACGTATCTTTCTATGACGTCCGACGTTGAGAGGTAATCCAGAACTTCCGCCGCCTCGAAAAACATCCGTTGGCAGATCTCAAACACGATCACTCCAAATGACAAAAGGAAAAACAGGATGAGAATTATCCTCGCTGCCCTCTCGTGCAGTTTTGTGCGTCGGCTGAGTGCCGCGGCGGGGCGGCGCACTGCAAGAGCAGATAAGTACGCTATTGCAAATGGCAGGATTATCGGGGTGACGAATTTGAATATAACAAACGCCAGCGCCGAAACGCCGACAGAAAATAACCCTATAAAGCGCCGTTTTATAAAAAAGTCT
>CAZGHD010000141.1:0-4768 GCA_964525525.1 uncultured Lachnospiraceae bacterium
TCCCAAACCACCCGCGCTCCCAGCTGCGCCACACCCGGATATCTATTCGATTTTTCTTGTTTTTGCGTGGAAGTGGGACAAACTGTGGTCAAACGCAAATTCCACGCATTTTTGAGTTCTCGTAAAGCACCGAAAATCCGCATAAATAAAGGCTTTTCGGGACTTCTGTAAAATCTCGGCTATAACTGCCGGGCACGCTCCCAAAGCAGGCGCGCTACCAACTGCGCTACACCCCGATATGCAATTTCCGTGGAATATTATATCAAAAATTACTCTATTTGTCAAGCAAAGCGGGGTAACAATATTTTTTTGTAATAACTTGCAATAATACGGCAATAATATTATAATAAACCAATCACACCGAAAGGATGTATTTACCAAATGAGCGAAATCAAAATATCAGATATAACCTCCCGCGAGATACTTGACTCGCGCGGAAATCCTACCGTCAGCACCAAGGTGATTTTAAGCGACGGCAGTGTGGGTTCGGCTTCGGTGCCGTCCGGCGCGTCTACAGGAAGCCACGAGGCGAAAGAGCTACGCGACGGTGACAAGGACAGATACGGTGGAAAGGGTGTGCTCGGAGCGATCAAAAACGTTGAGACGGTTATCCGCCCGTGTTTGACCTCGCTTGAATCTGCTGACGTATCTACAGCCGACCTTGCTATGATAAATCTTGACGGGGCTTCGGACAAGTCTGTGCTTGGCGCGAACGCTACTCTCTCGGTTTCTCTCGCGCTTGCGCGGGCTTTGGCGGACAGCGATAAAATTCCGCTTTGGAGACATCTTGGCGGCGCGGGAGATAAGTCGTTGCCCGTTCCTATGATGAACATTCTCAACGGTGGCGCGCATGCGTCAAACAACGTTGACATTCAGGAATTTATGATAGTTCCGGTGGGATTTTCCTCCTTTTCCGAGGCTTTGCACGCGGGATGCGAGATTTACCGGGCTCTCGGCACGCTTTTGCGCTCGCGCTCGATGTCTGTTGCGGTAGGCGACGAGGGCGGATTTGCTCCCGATCTTCCGTCCGACGAGGATGCGATAGAGCTGATCTGCGAGGCCATAATCAAAGCGGGATACAACACTGACGAGGTCAAGGTCGCGCTTGACGCCGCGGCGTCCGAGTGGAGATCGGAATCCGGATACGCTCTTCCGAAACGCGGGACGAAAATGACCGCCGAAGAACTCGTTGCGTGGTGGGAATCACTGTCGACAAAATACCCGATCCTTTCGATAGAGGACGGGCTTGGGGAGGACGACTTTGACGGCTGGCGTTATATGACCGAAAAACTCGGCAAAAAGCTGATGCTGGTCGGAGACGATCTGTTCGTAACAAACGAACAACGCTTTGAAAAGTGTGCAGAGCTCGGCGCGGCAAACTCAATTTTAATAAAACCCAATCAGATAGGCACTCTTACTGAAACTATTGCCGTTGTCCGCGCGGCGCAGAAGCGCGGATATTCTGCCGTGATCTCTCACCGCTCGGGTGAAACGTCAGACACGTTTATCTCCGATCTTGCGGTCGCGCTCGGGACAGAGTATATCAAGGCGGGTGCACCGTGCCGCGGAGAGCGCGTGGCAAAATATAACAGATTACTCGAGATAGAGGCAGAGCTTTCTTAAATCGGAAATAGTACTTGCATTTGGCGCGGATTTGTGATATACTAATCTATATGTTTATTATATGGAGATTATCATGAAAAAGACCGTAATTCCTGCCGGATATAGTCCGGTGCTGTCTCTTTATGAGACGCAGACTGCAATCGGCATACTCAAGCGTGCGTTTGAAGACCGCCTTGCCTCTGAACTTAATCTGAAAAGAGTGACCGCTCCGCTGTTCGTTGACCCCAATACCGGCCTCAACGACAACTTGAACGGCTTTGAGCGTGCAGTAAGATTTGACATTCCGAGCGCGGGAATCGACGCGGAGATAGTTCATTCTCTTGCAAAGTGGAAGAGAATGGCTCTGTACCGTTATCAGTTCCGCGAGGGTAAAGGTCTTTATACGGATATGAACGCCATTCGCCGCGACGAGGATCTGGATAACCTCCACTCCATTTACGTTGACCAGTGGGACTGGGAGAAGGTTATTTCCGAGTCTGACCGTAATTTTGATTATCTTGCTGATACGGTAAGCAAAATCGTCGGCGCTATCTGCGACACTCTCGACGTAGTTAAGGCAAAATATCCGTCTATCACTACCTCTCTTGAGAGGGAAGTTAAGTTTATTTCGTCCGAAGAACTTCTCGGTATGTTCCCGGATAAATCCCCGAAGGAGCGCGAGCTTGCGGCTGTGCGTAAGTTTGGCACGGTGTTCCTGTCTCAGATCGGCGCGCCGCTTTCAAACGGTAAGCCTCACGACGGTCGTTCCCCCGACTATGACGACTGGTCTCTCAACGGAGATATTCTGTTCTATAACGAGCTTCTCGACTGCCCGTTTGAAATTTCTTCGATGGGTATTCGCGTAAATGCGGAGGTGCTTGACCGTCAGCTCAAGGCGGCAAACTGCGACCATCGCCGCGAGCTTGTGTATCACAAGATGCTTCTGAATCATGAGCTTCCGCAGACTATCGGCGGCGGCGTGGGTCAGTCCAGACTTTCTATGCTCATTCTCGGCAAGGCGCATATAGGCGAGGTTCAGTCCTCCATTTGGGACAAAGATACCATCGAAGCCTGCAAGGGAAGTAATATAGTACTGCTTTAATAAAACTAAAAGACCGCTCTACGGGAGACACTTCGCAAAGAAGTTGTCTTCCGTGCTTTTTTATAATGAAAAGGCACTTTCGAGTAATGAAAGTGTCATAGTGGGTTACATACTTTGAAAAATACCCATCTCAAAGAATATAAACTCAAACATTAATTAATAGTGATAATCACTTTTATGACACAAGAGCAGATAGGGAACTTTACCGCACCTGAGACCATAGGAATTGACCTCGAGCTTGCGCCAAACGATTGGCAGGACGAGGACAGCGACAGTGTTGTGTATAGCAAGATAAGAGGATAAAGTACAACGTGGGGCGGGGGCTTGCTCCCGCCGCACCGACAAAAATAATTTGTCGCGTGATAATATTAAAGACGTAATTTTCTCTGATTTTAGAAGTTACTATCGAATTTACAAAAATAAAAACGGCGGGAGCAAGCCCCCGCCCTACGAAAACGCACCGCAATCTTACGTTTGCGGTGCGTTTTGTTATTATAATTTCTTTGTTAAGAACAACGGAAAAATCAAAGCTCACGTCTTCCTTCAAGCGCGCGGAAGAGGGTTACCTCGTCGGCGTACTCAAGGTCTCCGCCGACGGGGACGCCATATGCAAGACGGCTTACCTTAACGTCGGTGTTTTTGAGCAGTTTTGAAATATACATCGCGGTAGTTTCGCCCTCTATCGTCGGGTTGGTCGCGATGATTATCTCCTTTACCTCGCCGTCCTCAAGACGCGCGAGGAGTTCTTTTATTTTCAGGGTTTCGGGCGTGATTCCGTTCATCGGAGAGAGCGCGCCGTGGAGCACGTGATAAAGTCCGCGGTATTCTCTTACACGCTCGATACTCATTATCGCTCGGCAATCTTCAACAACGCAGATAACGCTTCTGTCCCTGTTTGCATCCGCACAAACGGGACAAAGATCGCCCTCCGATATGTTCTGACATACCGGGCAGGTCCCTACGTCGCTTTTCGCGCGGAGAATAGCGTCCGCAAATCTCTGCGCTTCCTCGTCGCTGTAATCAAGCACCGAAAAAGCTAAACGAACTGCGGTTTTTCTGCCGATGCCGGACAGATGCTGGAACTGCGTTATCAGATTTTCAAGCGGTTCGATGTATTCTGCCATCTCGGCTTACATGATGCCCGGAATGTTCATGCTTCCGGTGATCTTGCTCATTTCAGCGGCGTTGGTGTCGTCAACCTTCTTGATGGCCTCGTTTACTGCCGCGACCAGAATATCGGACAGGGTCTCGATGTCGTCGGGATCGACTACTTCTTCAGCTATATCAATAGAGAGTACTTCGTGCTTGCCGTTGATCTTAACGGTAACTACTCCGCCGCCGGCAGATACTTCATATTCGCGCTCGTCAAGCTCTGCCTGGAGATTCTGCATATCCTCCTGCATTTTCTGTGCCTGACGGAGCATGCTGTTCATATTACCGGGGCCGCCGCCCATACCCTTGGGGAGTCTTGCCTTCATATCTTAATACCTTTTACCTTTCGTGATTATTATATCTGATCCAGAGCAGACTTGATGTCGTCAAGTATATCGTCCTTGTCCTCTATACCGACAGAGAAACGTACGAGATCGGGAGAAATACCGCCAGCTCTCATCTGTTCGTCGGTGAGCTGTCTGTGAGTGGTGGATGCGGGATGAAGCACGCAGGTACGCGCGTCCGCAACGTGGGTGACTATTGCAGCAAGCTTGAGGCTGTCCATAAACTTGGTAGCCGCTTCGCGACCGCCGCGGATACCGAAGGAGATAACTCCGCAGGTGCCGTTCGGCATATACTTCTTAGCATTTTCATAATACCTGTCGCCCTCAAGTCCCGGATAGTTTACATATGTTATCTTGGGGTGATTCTTAAGATACTTTGCAATCTCCAAAGCATTGGAACAATGTCTTTCCATTCTGAGCGCAAGCGTTTCAAGTCCGACATTAATAAGGAAAGCGTCGTGGGGAGACTGCTTTGAGCCGAGGTCTCTCATTACCTGAGCAGTTGCCTTGGTTATGTACGCACCCTTGCCGAACTTCTTTGTATAGGTTATTCCGTGGTAGGAATCAT
>CAZGHD010000141.1:4778-5148 GCA_964525525.1 uncultured Lachnospiraceae bacterium
AAGACCGGGAAATTTGTCTGCATATGCGTCCCAGTCAAAATTACCGCTGTCTACGATACAGCCGCCTATAGTCATTGCGTGACCGTCCATATATTTTGTGGTTGAATGGGTAACAATGTCAACTCCGTATTCAAAGGGACGGCAGTTTATAGGGGTGGGGAAGGTGTTGTCCACAATAAGGGGAACACCGTGGCTGTGTGCAGCCTCCGCAAACAATTCAAAATCGAGAACCGCAAGAGCCGGATTGGAAATACTCTCGGCAAATACCGCCTTGGTGTTGGGCTTGAACGCTGCGTCAAGCTCTTCCTTAGTTGAATCGGGGCTTACAAATGTAAAATCAATGCCAAGCTTTTTCATTGTTACGGCAAAA
>CAZGHD010000142.1:0-5095 GCA_964525525.1 uncultured Lachnospiraceae bacterium
ACTGATCTCGCCGGTCTTTGTCTTGAACACCTCGCCGGTGATACCGACTATATCGCCGATGTCCATTTTCTTGAAATCCTTGTATTCGTCTTCGCCGATGCTGTCACGCGCTACGTACACCTGAATACTGCCTTCAAGATCCTGTACGTTACAGAAGGATGCCTTACCCATAACGCGCTTGGACATCATACGACCTGCGATAGATACGCTCTGACCTTCCATCGATTCAAAATTGTTCTTGACCTCGAGAGAGTGGTGAGTTGCATCGTATTTGGTTATCTTGAACGGGTCTTTTCCCGCTTCCTGAAGTTCAGCGAGCTTTTCGCGTCTGATCTTCAGCAGTTCATTTAAATTCTGTTGATTTTCGCCGCCGGTGCGGACTTCAGTTTCGTTGCTCATTTATCTTGTCCTTTCGAAGATGCCTTAAAATCAGTTGTTTTTTGCTCTGGAAACGTCTACGATGATATAATTAACATCGCCTGCGGGGGAGTGTACAGTCACCTTGGAACCCTTCTTCGCGCCGATGAGGGCGGAGCCTATGGGAGACTGGTCGGAGATTTTGCCGTTAAGCGGATCAGATTCGTTTGAACCTACGATATAGTACTCTCTATCTGCGCCGGTCTTCTCGTTCTTTATAACGACTACCGAGCCGAGATGAACGGTATCAGCAGAAACTTCTGTGTCTTTTACTACCTTTGCGTTGAGGATGAGGTCTTCGAGCTCAACGATTCTCGCCTCGACCTTAGCCTGCTCGTTTTTAGCTTCATCGTATTCGCTGTTCTCGGAAAGGTCACCGTAAGAACGAGCGATAGCGAGCTGCTCTTTAACCTCGGGGCGACGGGTAGTTTTCAGGTAGTCGAGTTCTTCGACAAGGCTTTTATAGCCTTCTTCGGTATAAAGCATTTCTTTTGCCATGGTGATTTATATACTCCTTAATCAGTTATTTTTCAGAATGGAAATCGCGGTCTGAAGTTGATTGTCTTCTTCGTCGGAAATCTTGAAGAAGTTTTTATTTTGCAGACTTTCGTCAAGTTCTTCGATAATGTCCGGAACTACGCCGACACCGTCGTAGTTATCGGAATACGGGGGATTGTAGGTAGCGACTGAAACGCGAAAGCCAGTACCGTCGTTGAGATTGTATATACTTTGCATAGTTCCTTTGCCGAATGTGGTGGTGCCTATGAGAGTTACGTTTTTCAGCTTGCCTTCTGCAGCGTAATCCTGAAGAGCGCAGGCAAACAGCTCAGCAGCGGATGCGGTATTTTCGTTAGTGAGCACCGTTATCGGTACGTCGATATACTCGGAGTCGGAAAAGATGACTTGAGTTTCTACGCCGTATTTGTCTACCGAGCGAATGATCGGACCGTCGGGGAGCAGGGTATCGAGAATATTGCAGATATTCATAAGCTCGCCGCCGGGATTGTTACGCACGTCAAACACAAACTTGTCAGCGCCCTTGGACATAAGCTCGCTGATTGCTGACTTGTACTGTGCCTCAACCTTGCCGTTGAAATTATCAAATCGGATTATTCCGATGGTAGGGTCTTTCTCGTACAGATGATAGAAAACGCTTTGCTGTTCTATCTTTCTGCGGGTGATGGAAAAAGATATTTCTTCGCTTCTGTCCTCGCCGCGAAGCACGGTAAAGTTGGCTTTTGTACCTTCTTCGCCGAGCATGAGATTCACCGCGTCGGTGTATCCGACTTCGGCAACAGACTTGCCTTCCACGGTGTTTATCAAGTCACCTATCATAAGGTCAGACTCACCTGCGGGAGAGTTGCGGGTGATGTTGACTATCTCAATAAGCCCGCCTATCGAATCGTATACGACGTTTACTCCGATGCCGACCATATCACCGGCGACGGTAGTACTGTTGTAAGCGGCATATTCCTCGGCGTTCATATATTGCGCGTAACGGTCTCCGCTGCCCGCGGCATAACCGTACAGGATACCGTCGAGTATCTTATCATAGTCAAGCTGACCGATGTAGTTCGTGTTAAACAGATTGTCTATACGAACGAGCTTGTCTATCAGCTTTTGCTGATCTGCGGTATATTCCGATGAGCCAGACTGCTGCGGTACACCTGGAACGTCGCTGACGAGCACGTAAGTCGTCATAAATGTTGCGAGAATGGCGACTATCAAAACTAATATAAATACGCCAACTGGAATTTTTTTAGACATAAGCAATTCCTTTTTCGAAAATTATTACCGTTACGGCTGGCTTACTACCAGGAGGGGATCTTGACGCACACCGTTTACTCTGTATTCAAAGTGGCAGTGAACGCCGGTGGAAGTACCGGTAGTACCTGCAAGCGCGATGACCTGACCCTGATATACCTCATCGCCCTCTTTTACCTTGAGAGAGTTGTTATGGGCGTAAAGGGTAGAACGTCCTCCGCCGTGGTCGATTATAACGTAATTTCCATAGCTGTAGTGGTGCTCGGCCTTGATTACCGTACCGCCGTTTGAAGCGTATACGGGAGAATCAAGGGTACAGGGAATATCTATTGCTTGATGGTTATCAAGGTTACCCCAAAGATATCTCCAACCGAAGTAAGAGGATATACGGCTGAATTTAAGATCTACCGGCCAGATAAACTCTCCTCCGACGTACAGCTTGTTGTTATCCTCTTGAAGTTTTCTTATGTATTCCTCAAGTTCTTTGTTGAGTTCTTCCTCTTTTTCCTGAGCCTTTTTGTATTCCTGCCACTGTGCATTGTATTTTTGGCGAAGCTCGGCGCGGATGTCTTCTAACTCTCTTTGCTGTGCATCAAGATCCATAAGCTCCATATCAAGAGTTGCTTTTGAATCTTCTTGAAGTTGCATTGCCTGTTCGAGGTCAGCTTTTTTTTGTTCAAGCAGCTTTTTGTCGTTCTGATAATTTTTCATAAGCTGATTATCATACTCTACCATTGAGTTTATATACTCAAATCTTGACAGGAAATCACCCATGTCTTTTGCGCCGAAAATCATTTCAAGATAAGATACGTTACCTTCCTCATAAGCGACGCGCACACGGTTTTTGAATCTCTCGTACTGCTCGTCAATGTCGGCGCTTTTCTCGCCTATAGCGAGATTCATATCCTGTATTTGGGTATTGAGTTCAGAAAGCAACGCCTCAATAGCTTTAATTTTTTCGGTAGTAAGGGTGATGCCTTCTTCAACCAGAGCTTCCTGCTCATCAACGTCTTTTTGCTCGGCTTTGATTTTATCGAGCTTTTTCTTGTTATCTTTGACCTGATTGCTTATCTTATCTATAGAAGCCTGGAGCTTCTGTATTGTCGCGTCGGTATACGGCGCGGCAACTGCTGTGGTAGATGCGGGAACTATAAGTGAAAAAGACAAAACCATAACCACAGAGAGTACGGCAGATATTATTTTAACGATCTTTTTGTTTAACATCAATATACTCCTTTTATCCTGTGTTTTATGCCTTGAGATATTTACGCAGGGAAACGCTGCTTCCTATAACACCTGTGATAATGCCTATCGCAAGGAAGAACAGTGCGAGGTTTACCGCAACGTCCGAGAAGGGAAGAACGGTGATTATCATCTGCATTCCATCAGAGATGGAAGTTTCAATATAGTGATAGAGAAGCCACTCGAATACGTACGCGATACCGCTGGCAAACAGACCGATGATGATACCCTCAAATATAAAGGGAAGAGTGATAAACCAGCCGGTTGCTCCGATGTAACGCATTATTTCTATCTCGGTTCTGCGGTGGATTACCGCAAGTTTTATCGTGTTTATTATAACGAAAATGCTTACAATAAACAGTATTGCCAAAAATCCGATACATACGATAGAAATTCCGTTTTTAAGATTTTCTATCGCCGTAGCAATATCAAGACGGTTATTGACCTTGTTTACACCGTCTATCTGCGCTAACTGATAATAAAGAGTAGACGCCTTGGAGTTATCGCTGTAGGTGATCTTAAATGCGTCGGGAAGGGGATTTTCGTCGCCCTCAAGCTCGGCGTAAACGTCACCGTATTCGCCGCTGTTTTCCTTCATTTGCTCAAGAGCTTGCTCTTTGGTTATGTGCTCGATGGTGTTTATGTTATCAAGCTGACGTATCTGGGATTCAATAGATGCGATATCCTCTTCGCCGAGATCGTAATCAACGAACACGACGATTTCGTTCATAAGACCGAGCTTTTCGATGTTTACGTTTATATTCATTATTATGAGCGAGAATGCGCCGATTATGACCAGACAGCTCATAAGTACTGCGATCGAAGCAAAGGACATAACGCCGTTGCGCCAAAAACTCTTAAAGCTTTCACCGATCAAATAGGTAAGACTGTATCTTTTCATTCGAACATACCTCCTACGTGATCGTCCTGTATCTTACCGTCAGAAATAGTAATAACGCGTTTCTGGAAATGGTCTACTATGTTCTGCTCGTGAGTTACCACGATAACGGTTTTGCCGAGTTTGTTTATCTTCATCAGAAGATTCATTATTTCCATACTCATCTGGGGGTCTATGTTACCGGTAGGCTCGTCTGCGATGATGATCTTGGGATTATTTGCCAGCGCACGCGCAAGCGCAACGCGCTGTTTTTCACCACCCGAGAGCTCACTCGGAAAACAGTCGAATTTATCGCTGAGGTTGACCGTACTGAGAATAGCAGGTACGCGCTTTTTGATCTTTTTAGCGGGAGTACCGACTGCGCGCATTGCAAACGCAACGTTTTCGTAAACCGTTTTGTTGGGGAGCAGGCGGAAATCCTGGAAAACTACGCCAAGCTCGCGGCGGTAGTGCGGAACACGGAAGTTTGACATCTTGGTGAGGTCGTGATTGTTTACGAATATCTGTCCGGTCGTGGCTCTTTCCTCTCTGAGGAGAAGCTTCATAAGCGTGGTTTTTCCGGCACCGGAATGACCTACTATGAAAACGAACTCATTGTCGTCAACGTGGAAGTTTACTCCGCCGAGTGCTACAACGCCGTTTGAATATACTTTTTTTACGTTTCTGAAATCTATCATAAAATAATTTGGGTTTTCCTTTCTTTACCGAAAAACGGCAATAATAACTCAGCTGCCCCCGCCGTGC
This sequence comes from uncultured Lachnospiraceae bacterium, assembly GCA_964525525.1. GTDB lineage: Bacteria > Bacillota > Clostridia > Oscillospirales > CAG-272 > RGIG2161. The sequence goes on from CAZGHD010000142.1 coordinate 5,066, forward strand.
GGAATTTATGATCTACGCAGATAAACGCAG
>CAZGHD010000143.1:0-5033 GCA_964525525.1 uncultured Lachnospiraceae bacterium
ATAAAAAAGTCTCGTCCGTCCTTCATATCTACCTCTCCGATTTGCATTTTATTTTCAGTATACGTAAATTTGAGGCGAATTATTAGCATTTCTCCATTGACTTTATCCCCGTAATCTGTTAGAATAAATACGTGCTGTGTGCACGAAATAAAATTACAGAATGGTGAAATTAAAATGGTAGTTATTACAATGGAAAACGGCAGAGAGATCAAGCTTGAGCTTGACGCATCTGCGGCACCTATTACGGTTGCAAATTTTGAAAAGCTGGTTAAAGAAAATTTCTACGACGGACTTATCTTCCACCGCGTTATAAGCGGATTTATGATTCAGGGCGGCGACCCGACTGGTACTGGCATGGGTGGCTCTGACGAGCGCATCAAGGGCGAATTCCTGATGAACGGAGTGAACAACCCCATCAGCCACAAGCGCGGAGTTATCTCTATGGCGCGCGCAAATCATCCCGATTCCGCATCCTCACAGTTCTTTATAGTTCACGCGGATTCCACATTCCTTGACGGTCAGTATGCCGCTTTCGGTCACGTTGTCGAGGGTATGGAAACAGTTGATGCTATCGCGGAAACGGTCACCGACCATATGGACAGACCTTACGAGGAGCAGAAGATAAAGACTGTAAGAATAGTTTGATAACAAAAAAGAGCCGAAAGGCTCTTTTTTTGTTATGATTGATTATTTATCAAACTGCTCTACGATATATCCGAAGCGGAATGCGTAGTTTGTGTCGGTCGGGTCGTCAACTACTACCTTGTAGGTGTGCTCTTTGCCGTCGTCAAGCAGATCCAAAAATTCGCTGATCTGGTTCATTCCGGTTGAGCTGGCGGGATTATATATTTTACCGAGCGCCTCACCGAGAGAACCGTCCTCATTTACGGGATAAACGGTCGAGCCTGAACTTGCGTACTGGCTGCTGACCATAACGAGCGCAACGCTTTTAGCGGAGGAGGTAAAGGTGAATGACGAATTCGGGGATACGGTCTGCGTTATACCCTCGGCACAGCAGGGGAATCTGTAGTGGCTGTCGTAGGCGTGAGGGAAAAACGCGAGATTCGTGTCTTCAGTCTCGAACTGATTTTCTTCGGTGTACAGAGTCCATTCGCCCTCGTAGCTGATGGATTCATCGGTGCAGGGGGTCATAGTGAAATAGGTGTTGAGATATTCTTCCGAATCTTTGGTGTACGGCTGATCTACGAATTTCGGGCGGTTGAAGCAGCCCTCAAAGTCCTCTTCAAAGCCTTTGAGAACGGTGTCGGAAATTGCTTTCTGACCTAAACCTGTCGGGTGAACGTCGTGAATGGTGGTTCCTTCGTTGTAGGGGAAATAGCCCGCGCCGTTAGGACCGATGAACTCCCACATGGAAAGCTCTGTGCCGGAAACCTCGTATTCCGCGAGGAGAGTGTTATATACGTTTACTGTTTTCAGCCCGTAGTACTCTGCGAGCGCGTCTTTCTGCTCAACCTGTTCGGTCCAGTTAGCAAAAGACGGGGAATCTTCTCCGTGGGGGTTTGCAGTGTGTACGAATACGATTGACGGTATCTTGTCGTAACTCATACACTGGCGGATTATGTGTTCGCAGAAGAGGGTAGGCTCCTGACCCATATCGTTCATGGAGTATTCGATGAACAGAATGTCGGGAGCAAATTCTGCAAGCTGTTCACTAAAACGCGCCGCTCCGTATTGTGAGCTTGTACCGGGGAGAGCAATGTTTTCTGCCTTGATGGTTTTTACGTTTCTGTATTTTGTTACAAAGTGAGAAATAACTGCGTTACTCCAGGCGTTACTGCACGTCGGCCACCACGGCAGTTTTTCGGGGTAAGTAACCGTTCCGCTGGTGATTGAACCGCCGATAAATGCAAGGGAGAGAGTTTCTGATGTTTCCAAAAGGTCTGCGGCGTATACCTGATCTTCTCTCATCTCGAATTTTACCTCCGGTACGTTAGTTTCGGGTGCTTCGGTAGTATCTGCTGCGTTTGTGGTGTCGATCGGATCTGCCGAACTTTCGGAGCATCCGATAGGAAGGAGAAGCGCTGCGAGCAAAAGAAAACAAAGAATTTTTTTCATCGTACTTACTGCCTTTCTTATTATTTAAGCATTTCCTGACCGCCGGTAACGGGGATTGCCTGGCCGGTCTCATATTCCTGTTCAGCTATGTAAGAGATCGCGCGGTATACGTCGATAACGCGGCAGCCGCGTCCGAGCGGAACTTTAGATTCGTATGCGCGTCTTACGTCGTCAACCGTTTTTGCGCCGGGGATCTTGCCTGCTCTGAGGTACTGAACGAAAAGTCCCTTCTCGGGGTCGGACCACAGCGGACCGTCAAGGAAGTTGCCGGGGCAAACTGCGTTTACCTTGATGCCGTACTCTGCGAGTTCAAGCGCGAAAGACTGGGTAAGTCCGATACCGCCGAATTTACTTCCGGCATATGCAAAGTTCTTGTTGGAACCAGCAAGACCAGACTTTGAGTTGATCTCTATTACGTCGTGGAGCTTGTCGGGGCAGACTGCGTGAGCGAGCTTCATCGGAACTACGGCGTATTTAACGCAGAGGAAATATGCGGTGTAGTTTACTGCGGTAACAAGCTCGAAGTCGCTTTTCTTCATTTCGGGAAGACTGCCTGCGCGGACGATACCAGCGTTGTTTATAAATATGTCAAGACCGCCGAATGCGAGTACTGCGGACTCTACCATAGATGCTACCGACTCCTCGTCCGACACGTTTGCGCCTACCGAGATAGCGGTGTCAGCACCGTACTTGTTGCAGAGATCAAGCGCGGTCGCTTCTGCTCCTGCCTCGTTCATATCGGCGATCACAACGTGTGCGCCGTCTGCGGCGAGAGAGTCTGCGATTCCTGCGCCAAAGCCCTGTGCCGCGCCGGTAACGATAACGGTCTTGCCGGAGAATTTTCCTGCGTGGGGAGCATCGAATTTCGTTATATCATAACAGTCTAACGTCAAAGCGTTTCCACGGGATTTTTCGATTATTGCCTTTGCGTAACCTACTGCCGCACGATAGGAAGCGGAGATCGCGATAAGCGCGGCGGTGCTACCCACGTTGAGCAGTACTGCAAAAGGAGTATGTGCGGGAATATTAGCGGATTCAAAAGCGGTTTTAACGCTTTCGGGTGCGAGGTCGTTTGCGTCAAGAGAGAACGCGCAAGCTGCGGTGAGCTCGGGGGTGGGCGCTTCTACCGATACAGCGGTGTATCCGCAGGAGAGAGCGCGGAGCATGGGGAGCGCGGTGGTGAGCGCTTCACGCACGTCAGAGTCAAGTGCTTTCAGTGTTTTAAGTTGAGTATTCATTTTGAACTCCAATTAGAAAAATATTTTATTCTTTGTTCAAGCGTCGGCATCTGGGCGACGTTTTTTTCGGTGAACATTCCGTTTGATATATCTTCGGTCGAGGCAAGCTCGTGACCGATGAGCGCGTGTGCGGCGGGAGCGAGGTGAGCACACTCGGGCTTTGCCAGCGCGGGGCAGATAAACGACTGACGGGAGGAGTTGATGTCCTCGCCGCTTATCTCAAAAAATCCGTTCTCGCGGCACAGGCGCATTATGCGCTCGAGCTGAGCGTCGGTGTTGCGGCTGGGCATATAAGTGATGGCGTAAAATCCGAGTTCTTTTAAGGTATCTACCAGAAGATCAAGGTAGTCGTCCTCAAATTTCTGCGCCTTTTTATCTCCGGTGACAGAGTTTGTAACGTCACCGAGATAAGCGTAAGCGGGAATTGCACCGACCTCTTTTGCGAGAGCAACGAAGTCTCGCACGCCGGGGCATTCCTCGTCCGCGTCTATGTAAAACAGGGAAACGAGACCGGATTTGAGCGCGCCGAGAATATCGTATTCGTAATAATCAGGTGTGGACTCTCCTGCGAGGATCTGATCTTTAACTTTAGAAGAAATCGAAACACCGAGTTTAACGGATATAAAATCGACCACTTCTGCCGGAGTTTTATAAGCCTCGGTTATCTTCTTTGTTAAAGCAAATAGAAGGTGTCTTTCGGTGACGCTGCCGCCCTCGTGATGCATAGACAGGGGAAGCACGTCTCGCTCGTAGTCAAGCGAGAGTCCGTGCGGAGATACGATCTCGTTTATCTTCTCGCACATCTTTTTGTTTCTCTCGCCGCGAGCAACGCGGTAAGGACGGAAAAATTCGTCTACGCGGTCGATGTTCTGATGCGGTATTCCGTGCATCGCAAGATAAGCGACCGAGATCTGATCAGGATTGTTTATCCTTTTGCCGACGAGGGGAGTGGTGTCCATCTTGACACGGCACTCAACGCCGACAGTTACCGGCAGTCCTACGATTTTTCCGGCTTCGATAAATTCTCTCGCGCCGGAGATCGAGTCGTGATCCATTATTCCCGCGGTAGCAAGTCCCGCGCGGTATGCGCGCCAAACCGCCTCTGCGGGGGAGTAGGGAGAGAATGAATACGTGGTATGTATATGGCAGTTTGTAAAACCGGTTTTTTCGGGAGCTTCGGTTTCCTCTTCAAACCGCTTTTTCAACTCTGTCAAACGGCCTTTCGATGCTTGTGAAATGTTATGGTTAGACATTATTTTTCTTCCTCGTTCTGTTTTGTTTCTTCAGTGGGAGCCTTTTTCTTAAACGAGAGCTTTGACTCCTTACCTGCGAGAAGGCGCTTGATATTCTCTCTGTGCATAAACACTACCAAAACGGCCACGATTATAGACGTAATCGCGGGAATGGGAGAGAGAAGCGCTACGTTTCCGCGCATCTCGGCAAATCTGTTGAGAATAAGCGGATAGAATATAGCCGCCATTATCGAGCCGAGAGAAACGAATTTCGTTCCTGCTACGATTATCACGAAAATGAGCATTACTATAAGGAAGGTGAGCGGATCGAGCATAAGTATGCACGCCGCGCTGACAAGCACGCCCTTGCCGCCGCGGAATTTGTAGTAGCAGGGGAACATGTGTCCGAGCATCGCAAACAGAGCTGCGATAAACGCGGTCTGGTATCCGAGCACCGCATAGCCGAAAGCAACCGACAGAAGTCCCT
>CAZGHD010000144.1:0-5029 GCA_964525525.1 uncultured Lachnospiraceae bacterium
TTATGTAAGCGACCGGATCTGCTACCTCTGCGGTGTTGACGTAAACGAGGCGAACGCCGTTTGCCGCCGCTTCTTCTACGGTAATGAGCTCGCTTGCGCGCTCAAGACGTGCGGTGTCAATATCGGTAACTACCAAGAGAGACGGCTTTCTGTCGCCGTGAACTGCGTAGTCGATCGCGCCAAGACCCATCGGGCCTGCGCCTGCGAGGATAGCCATCGCGCCGCCCTCTACGTTACCCATTTCGTGAACGTAGCTGCCCGCTTTGGTGTGGTACGTTGCGTGATAACCGCCGACGATACAGCTCATAGGCTCAGCCAAGCTTCCGTAGAAGAACGCGTCACCAGAGTAGCGGAGAAGGCATCCGCACTCCATGGTCTCCGGCGGGATTATAACGTAGGTCGCGCCGCCGCCGCAGTATTTGTAAGAATAACCGGGGGCACAGAGAGAGCCCTTGTAGTTGTGCGCGGGCTGGATAGCAAAGCGCTCGCCTGCCTTGAACTCGTTCTCCCACTTTTTGCCGACCTTCACTATCTCGCCGCAGAATTCGTGGCCGAGAATGATCGGATTTTCAGCAGCATCGTCCGGAACGCGCTTGTGCGCGGTACCCTGCTGCGCCGCCTTGTAAGAGGACATACATATACTGTCAGAGATAACGTGCGCGAGTGTTTCATCGTCTTTTATTTCGGGAAGCTCAAATTCCTCAAGTCTGAGGTCGTTTGCGCCGTAAAGACGGACTGCTTTCGTTTTCATAATTAACGTCTCCTATCTGTGAGTTTCCGCTGTGCGGAAATTATTTTTTATTTCTTGTGAAAAGGGCGGAAAGCCGTGACGCGGCTTTTTTCTCCCTTTCTTCTTTTTCTTTTTCGAGTAAGGTGAGCGAGGATATTTTTCCGCCGTCAGACAGCTTTGCCGAAAAAACGTCTCCCTCTTTGACGTCCCCTCCTGCGAGCGAAACGGCGAGAGAGTATTCGATAACCGTTTTTTGTTCGCTACCGTCTCGGATGAGTACTGCAAAATCAGCGTTTTCACCGCGCTCGATGCGGTCAACGACGTACGTTACCTGCATGCCGTCCTCCAAACTATTCGAAAATACTTCAGTTTATATTATAACATATAATTTGAAAAAATAAAATAGGCAAAATAAATATTTATCACATAAAAACACCGCCGCGGATTGCCGAGGCGGTGAAATTCAGATTATTTCGTCTTTTTCGGTCTGAAAAGAGTGAGCGCGAGCACGGGGACTATTATCTGACCGAGCATCTGTATCCAAAGCTGCATCTGCACGTTTCCGAATCCGAATCCGAACAGGTTGACGTACGCATCGGGAAACGCTCCGACGAACGCCGTTCCTGCCATAACTCCGAGGAAGGTTGCCATATTGAGCACCAGCGTGTGGAAGGACACGTAGTTGGTACGGTCGGTCTCCGGCATATTAAGATACATAAGATTTGCGTAAGCCACGTTTCGTCCGACGCCGACAAAGTGCTGTGTGAGACGTACTGCGGTAAGAAGCCACAAATAGTTACCTTCGTTTACAAACGCATAGAGCAACGTGGTCGGGGCGTGCAGTGCCTCTGCTACGGCGAAAGCCTTCATCCAGCCGAGTCGTCTGAGCACCTTTTGCCAGAAGGGCAAAAATACGACTATAAATATCGGATAAAAGGCGTTTATAATGCTTGTGAGCGTGTATTCTACCCCTATGTCGTTACGCAGATAGTAGTTGAGCGACGAGGTGGGAAGATTCAAAAAGAAGTTGTATCCCGCCACTACTACCATAGTAAGCAAAAACGGTCTGTGGCTGAACGGTTTTGTGAATATGTCGCGCAGACGGGGCTTGTTTTCCTGCTTGTACGGGAATTCCTTAGGCAGGGAGAGCATTATAACGTCCAGAACGCCTATCGCGTAGGCGACTATTCGCAGAATGATTATTATCGCCTGCTCGTACTCCGAGCCGGTAAGCACGTCTGCTATTACGCTTGCGGCAAGGGATGTACCGCAGCCGAGAAACGCGGTTATCAGGGTGTTTGCGGAGAAATAATCGACCCTCACCTCGTCAGGTATGAAATTTAGATGCCATACCGAATAACCGCTTGAGAACAGTGCCTGAATTATATTTGCGGCGAACACTGTTACGATGAAAAGAGTCATCTTCAGCGACTGATCGGTCACGAAATACGGCAGCAGCGTGACCGCAAGCAGATTTAGCGTGTAATACGCCAGACGGCTGAGAGCAAGAATCAGCTTACGGCGCTTGAAGCGCTCGAGTATGCTCGGAGAGAAAATACTGAAGCAGTTTGCTATGTACGGCACGAACGCGAGTATGCCGATCTCTACTATATTTATTCCGTTCGCTGTGAGAAAGCTCGTGTAAAACAAACCCGTGCTCAGCCAGGTTATCATGCTGGTGAACGCCGAGTCGAGCACCATACACGACCTGCCCTTTGCAAGATCGTCTTTTAAGTTGAACAGTTTTCTGAATGGTACCTTGTCGGATTTCATATTGCTCCTTGGTGTATATTATTTTGTGTGTAAAAACATCGTTTGCAACACTAATTATAATCGCGGAAACGCGAAAAATCAAGGCAATCTAACTATTTTATATTATTTTGGTGGAATTATTACAGGTTTGAGCCGATTTGCAGGGCAGGTTGTTGGCGGATTTGCGTATTTTTTGTGGTTGCGGTAAGCGGGTGAATTTGCGGGAGGGGGAACCCCTCACCTACGGCAACCTATTAAAATTTCCGCAAACCTTGTAGGGTACGGTCGCGACCGTACCGTGTAAAACAAACGAATTATTGCGAATAACCCCGCCGAGATCTTTCGGCTTGAATGACCTTCGGTCATTCCGCGCTCAAGATGACACGGCGGAGGACGTATTGCGAAATAAAACGGGCGATTCGCACGCCCCTACAACGACCATTTGGAATTATATACCACCTTGTAGGGACGTGCATTGCACGTCCGCGCCGGCACGGAGGATTTACCATTAAACAAAAACGGGACGGTGGAATGAACTCCGTTCATTCAGACCGTCCCCCACAAATAACATTTGAAATTTCGCAAAACGGCGGGAGCAAGCCCCCGCCCCACAAAATTGTATTAACTTTTTATTTTTTCAAAACCTCGGTTATTTCGTAAACGTAAACGATGTGGAAATCCTTATTTTTATAGTTATCAAGCAACTCGGGGCAGATAAACGAGTCCTCGCGCAGTTCGTCTCTGTACAGCTTTTTGCCTACCATTACAAGCTCCGCTTCGGAAAAATAGACCTCGCCGTTGTCTCCTTTTTCGGGAGTGAGTCCGGTTTCGGCGATCTTGTCGCAGTCACGTCCGCTGTGCGAACCGCAAAATGACAGCGCTTTTCTGTATTCCTCACCGAAAAACGAGAGGGTGACGGTATCGCCCGCCTCGGAAAACTCCGCGGTGTATCTCTGCGGACGGATGAAAACGAAAGCTACCTTTTTGTTCCAGAGAACGCCGAGTCCGCCCCAGCTTGCGGTCATCGTGTTATAAGAACCGTCGGGTGCGGTCGCGGTGACCAGCATCCATTTATCTCCAATCATGGAAAATACGTTTTCATCAACGCTTTTTGCGTCGGTTATTGTCAATTTAGCCATACAATTGCCTCCGAAATAGTAAATTTTCTTCTATAACAGTATAGCTCATTTCTGCTTTATATGCAAGTCGATCGGGTAAATTTTTAAAAACCTGTAAACTTTTTTTGTATATTTATGCGAAGTACTACTAAATTGATAGATTTTACTTGACAACTCAACGTTTTTTTATTAAAATAACTATATATGTAAACTAATAGGGGAAAGGGGTTCTTGTCCTCCCTTGTCCCGTGAGTCTGCATTTATCTTCCGGCACTTCGGTGCCTTACAGAATATTAAACTACAAAACAACAAATAGGAGGTGCATTATTTGAGCCCGATAGTAACAACTTTGATAGCCGTCGCTACCGGTGTAGTGGCGTTAATAATCGGTATATTCGTAGGTTTTCAGTACCGCAAAAAGGTCGCTGAAGCTCAGATAGGTTCGGCTGAAGAGCAGGCTAAGCGCATCGTCGCTGACGGTATAAAGACCGCAGAGACCAAGAAAAAAGAAGCGCTTATCGAAGCTAAAGAAGAAATTCTTCACGCAAAGACCGAATCGGAAAACGAAATCAAAGAACGTCGTAAAGAAGTCTCCCGTCTTGAGACGAGAGTGGCCCAAAAAGAAGAGCAGCTTGACCGCAAGACCGAGCAGCTCGAGGAAAAAGCAAACACGCTCGACCGTAAAATAAAGGAAAACGAGCAGATCGCAGAACAGGCGCGCGAAGCGCTCCAGAAGCAAATAACCATGCTTGAAAAGCTGGCAGGTCTTTCCGCCGAACAGGCAAAGGAACAGCTTATCATGCGTATTGAGGGTGAAGTCAAGCACAAAATGGCAGTGCGTATGATGGAACTCGAAGCACAGTTTAAGGACGAGGCTGACACCAAGGCGAAAAACATACTTTCCCTGGCAATACAGCGCTGTGCGCCCGAACACGTCGGCGAGGTCACCGTTTCGGTGGTCAACCTGCCGAGTGACGAAATGAAGGGTCGCATCATCGGCCGCGAAGGCCGCAACATCAGAACGATAGAAACGCTGACCGGAGTTGATCTCATCATCGACGATACTCCCGAGGCTATCACTATCTCGGGATTTGATCCCGTACGCCGCGAGATCGCGCGCATCGCGCTTGAAAAGCTTATCTCGGACGGCAGAATCCATCCCGCAAGAATCGAAGAAACTGTTGAAAAAGCCCGCAGAGAGGTTGAAGCAGTTATCAAAGCCGCAGGTGAAAAGGCGGTTATCGAGACCGGCATCCACGGTCTTAATCACGAGCTTGTACGTCTGCTCGGCCGTCTCAGATTCAGAACCAGTTACGGTCAGAACGTGCTTCAGCACAGCGTTGAAGTATCTTACCTTGCAGGCGTTATCGCAGACGAGCTCGGAGTTGACGGCGTTCTCGCCCGCCGCGCAGGTCTGCTTCACGACATC
>CAZGHD010000145.1:0-5027 GCA_964525525.1 uncultured Lachnospiraceae bacterium
AATTTCAACTCCACACAGCAGTTATCGAAGTTATATTCGTAGGATATAAGGCGTTTCATAGGGTTTTACCTCCAAAATTATATTGTTTGGAAGTAATGTAAGCGTGGGTTTTGGTGTGGTATCTTTAACTATGGGAAATCTCGGTCTCCCACTGTGAGACCGCTTTCGCGCTGATTCCGAGATAATCGGCAAGCTGTTCCTGTGTCATATCGCGCTCACGGCGAAGTTTTTTTACTTTTGTTCCTATTGACATTGAGTATCACTCCAAAATATTTTATTCAAAATCGATTTTGTGAGTTTATTATACACCCCGAGAGCAGAAAAATCCACCCGGTATTTGCACAGCTTTGTATAGTTACGCTATACTTTATCCGCGTATGCTTGACTTAAACGGTGATTTTTAGGTTATAAATAAAAAAGAACAGAGAGTTTTTAGTTCTCTGTTCTTTTTCAGCCTGTCATCATTTGGCGATATGCCTCGCCGTGCTCGGCGCGATATGTTTGCTTCGCAAACGCGATATAACCTCGCTTTGCTCGGTTGCGATATGATATAAATCCCTTGGATTTATATCACAAAATTATACAGATCAGCCCGCCGGAACCCTCGTTGATTATGCGTTCAAGAGTTTCGCCTATCTTTTTGCGCGCGTCGTCCGGCATATGAGAAAGCTTGGTATTAAGTCCCTCGCCGACCAGCTCATAAAGGCTCTTTCCGAACATATTGGACTCCCATATCCTCGTCGGATCCTCGGAAAATTCGTTTAGCATAAAGCTGATTATCTCCTCCGACTGCGCCTCGGTGCCGACTATGGGATTGATCTCGGTCTCGATATTCGCGCGGATCATGTGAATTGAGGGCGCGGCGGCGCGCAGGCGCACCCCGTAACCGCCCGCCTGACGCACGATCTCCGGCTCCTCGAGGTGAAGATCGCCTATCTCGGGCATAACTATTCCGTAGCCGAGATGCTCCGCGTCCTCCAGCGCCGAAGCTATCCGCTCGTATTTTCCGCGCACTGCGGACAGCTCTATGAGTGCTGACAGCATATCTTCCTCGCAAGATATATCCATTCCGGTCATCTCGCTGACCACCGAGTAGTAAAGCTCTCTCGGCACCGACACCGATATTTCCCCGCGTCCCGTGCCGAGGTCTATTCCCTCGACTCTCGCGCCGTCAACCAGCTCGCAGGTAAGGAGAGTTTCCCTTACGCGCGTAATATCTCCCGTCTTTTTCACACTCTCCCCTGCCGAGCGGACAACGCCGGTCAGCTCTGTGCGTATCTTGTGGTCTTGCGGGAGCGCGGACACCCACGGAGGAAGCGAAAATCGCAGTTCCCTTGCGGGAAATTCAAACAAGATCAGCTCAAGGATCCGTCCGATGTCATGTGAGTCAAGCTCGGAGCAGGAAACGAGCGCGACAGGCGCGCGGTATTTTTCTTCAAGCTCGTAGGCGAGCGCAGACGCTCCGTCCCCCGTCGGATCGGCGGAATTCAGCACTATCGCAAACGGTTTTCCGATCTTTTTAAGTTCGGCTACCGTCCTCTGCTCCGCCGCAACGTACGCCTCGCGCGGGATCTCCCCGATAGAGCCGTCGGTCGTGACCACGACTCCGACGGTAGAGTGCTCCTCGATCACCCGCCGCGTGCCGATCTCCGCCGCCGCGGAAAACGGGATCGGCGCGCTTGACCACGGGGTATTCACCATTCGCTCACCCTCGCCGTCCTCGCCTGTGAGTGCGCCGTCCACCATATATCCGACGCAGTCTATCATTCTCACAGACAGCCTCGCGCCGTCCGAGAGAGTTATCCCCACCGCCTCGTCCGGAATGAATTTCGGCTCGGTGGTCATCACCGCGCGTCCGCTTGCCGACTGCGGAAGCTCGTCGCGCGCGCGGCTTTTGTCGTAATCCCCGTCAATGTTCGGAATCACGAGCTGTTCCATAAATTTTTTTATAAAGGTGGATTTGCCGCTTCTCACCGGCCCAACCACTCCTATGTAGATATCGCCGCCCGTGCGGGTGGAAATATCCTTGTAAACGGTGTCCATAAACTCTGAAGATCCCCCTTTTTTGCGCTTTCGTTTGTAAATGTATATTCAGCTCCCGCAAGATTATGCGGGATTTGTCCATTTTATCTTTCATTCGTCTTCCATTCGCGCGCAAAATCGGATATAATAAAAGCATATAAAGCAAAAGTGGAGGTAGTTATGGGCAAAAAACCCCGTACCGTGGAGCTTACCACCGAATACGAAGCACTTACCGAGGCAGAACACACCGTCTCCTATCCCCGCCCGCAGATGAGGCGGGACGGATACTCGATTCTTGACGGCGAGTGGGATTTCAGAATAGAAAATCACGGAAAGCAGGTGTTCGCGGGAAAAATCCGCGTTCCGTTTCCGCCGGAGAGCCGACTCTCCGGTGTCGGACGCGAAATTTCTCCTGACGACGTGATGATATACGAGCGCAAATTCAGCATTTGGGCAAGCGGAAAAAGATGCATTTTGCACGTCGGTGCGTGCGACCAGTACGCCGAGGTGTACGTAAACGGCGCGCTCGTTCGCGAAAACGAGGGCGGGTATCTGCCGATAGATATTGATGTCAGCGAATTTGTGAAAGACGGAGAAAACTCGCTGAAAATAGTCGCGCGCGATCCGATGTGCCGCTTGCTTCCATACGGCAAGCAGACCGACAAACCGGGCGGAATGTGGTATCGCAAGATCAGCGGAATCTGGCAGACGGTGTGGCTTGAGCTCGTGCCGAAAAATTATATCGAAGGTCTCAAAATCACCCCCGACCTTCGCGGAGTTGATATTGAAGTCGTTGGCGGTGAGGGCGAAAAGCTACTTATTTTTGACGGAAAAGAGCAGAGCTTTTACAAAAATAAAATCCGTCTTGAGGTAGAAAATCCGAGGCTGTGGTCCCCGAGCGACCCGTATTTGTACGAGTTTTCCGTTAGATGTGGGGAAGACGAGGTGCACTCATATTTCGGTTTGCGGGAGATCAAATCGGAGAAGATCAACGGCAGACCGAGAATAACCCTAAACGGCGAGCCGATATTCCTGCACGGACTGCTCGATCAGGGCTATTTTTCGGACGGAATTTTCCTGCCCGCCGCAGACCGTGGCTTTGAGGACGACGTTATGCGGGCAAAGGAGTGCGGATTTAACTGCCTGCGAAAGCACATAAAGATAGAGCCGGATGTTTTTTACTACCTGTGCGATAAGCTCGGAATGCTGGTGCTTCAGGATGCGGTATCCTGCGGAAATTACAGTTTCCTGTACGACACCGCCCTGCCGACCGTGGGACTGAGGTGCCTGCCTCACAGATTCAGACGGAAAGCTACCCGCGAGCAATTCATAAAGACGATGGAGGGCATGATTTCTCATCTTTACAGCCACCCGAGCGTGGTCTATTACACCGTTTTTAACGAGGGTTGGGGGCAGTTTTCCTCAGACGAGATGTACAAAAAAGTTAAAGCGCTCGACCCCACACGCATCTGCGACACCACCTCCGGCTGGTTTAAGAAAAAGCTGTCAGACGTTGAGAGCGAGCACGTTTATTTTAAGCCGGTCAAGCTCAAATACGGCGGCGACCGCCCGACGGTGCTCAGCGAGTTCGGCGGTTATTCGTGCAAGATCGAGGGACATTCGTACAATCTTGACAAGACCTACGGATATAGGTTTTACAGCGACGTCAAGGAGTTTGAGTCCGCGCTTATCGCGCTGTACGAGAACGAGGTAATTCCCGAGGCACAGCGCGGGCTTTGCGGCGCGATCCTAACCCAGCTATCCGACGTTGAGGACGAGACCAACGGAATTTTGACCTTCGACCGTCGAGTGATTAAGGTCTCGCCCGAGAAGATGAGACGCGTGGCAGAGAAGCTCGAAAAAGCGGTAAAAAGCAAAAGTTGAAATTATTTACGGGAATTTTAAACGGTTGCCGTAGGGGAGGCGTTCCGCCTCCCGTTTTTGTTTCGCAAAATCTTGTTCATTTCGGTACGGGAGGGGAACCCCTCCCTTACGAGGTCATATATATCCCTATAGGAATTTTCGTGTGTAGCACGAAAATTCGCAAGGCAAGGCAACGCGCATTTTATCAGCGAGTATCTTCCTCTACGCCTTGCCCGTTTTTGTTTCGTGATAAATTATTCGTTCCTCGCGGTACGGTCGCGACCGTACCTTACAAATAAATGATAAAATTCCATATAACCTCGTAGGGCGGGGGCTTGCTCCCGCCCTACAACCGTATTTCAAAATTCCATCAAAAAAATCGCGGAAAATCCGCATTTTATCAGCGAGTATCCTCCTCTACGCCTTGCTCGTTTTTGTTTTGCAAAATCTTGTTCGTTCCGGCACGGACGTGCAATGCACGCCCCTACAAGGTTATATAGGATTTTATCGTGTGGTTGTAGGGGCGACCATTGGTCGCCCGTTTTCGTTTCGCGATATAACAACTCCCTCAGTCTCGCTATCGCGAGCGGAATATCGCAAAGCGATATTCTTAGAACAACGCAACGCGTTGTTCCTCTCCCGTCAAGGAGGAAGCCTAACGTCTCATTTTCATTTCGCGATAAATCGTTCGTTCCTCGCGGTACGGTCGACAAATAAATGATAAAATTCCATATAACCTCGTAGGGCGGGGGCTTGCTCCCGCCCTACAACCGTATTTCAAAATTCCATCAAAAAAATCGCGGAAAATCCGCATTTTATCAGCGAGTATCCTCCTCTACGCCTTGCTCGTTTTTGTTTTGCAAAATCTTGTTCGTTCCGGCACGGACGTGCAATGCACGCCCCTACAAGGTTATATAGGATTTTATCGTGTGGTTGTAGGGGCGACCATTGGTCGCCCGTTTTTGTTTCGCGGCATAACAACTCCCTCAGTCTCGCTATCGCGAGCCAGCTCCCTCGGAGAGGGAGCCTTATTACGAGCCTACCCCATCTATATAAATATCCCTATGGGAATTTTCGTGTGTAGCACGAAAATTCGCAAGGCAAGGCAACGTGTATTTTATCGGCGAGTATATTTCTCTACG
>CAZGHD010000146.1:0-4982 GCA_964525525.1 uncultured Lachnospiraceae bacterium
AATAAATTTAAAGTTTTCAGGCAATTTGTCTTTGAATTCTCTAAAAGCCATACGAACGAATTCATCGCGGTCTATCGCGCAATCTATAATATACGGACCGTCCTGGCTGAACGCCCGAGTCAGGGCGTCGTCAAGCTCCTTGGGCGTTTTTACCGCCTCTCCGTCCGCACCGAAAGCTTTGGCAAAAGCGGCGAAATCGGTCTTTCGTCCCAAAACGGTGTTTGAATAGTGCTTGTCATAGAACAACGTCTGCCACTGGCGTACCATGCCGAGCACTCCGTTGTTAAAAATAAGAATTACTACGGGTACGTTATAAGTAACCGCGGTTGCAAGCTCGTTTAAGCTCATGCCGAAGCTGCCGTCTCCCGTGACGAGAACGCTGCGCTCACCCGTGCCGAACGCCGCGCCTATCGCCGCGCCGAAGCCGAATCCCATAGTGCCGAGTCCTCCGCTTGAAACGAAGCGGCGGGGCGTTTTGAAATTCAAATTCTGCGCCGACCACATCTGATGCTGACCAACGTCGGTGCAAACCGCGGTGTTTTCACCCAGATGCTTATTCAGAGCAAGAATAGCATTTCTCGGCGTGAGGCTTTCTCTGTTGTCAAGATAGGATTTTTCTTCTTCGCGCAAAGCATCCACCTTTGCCGACCACTCGGGCTTTTTCTCCGCTTTTAACAGGGGCAGGAGATTCTGCAAAGTGAGCTTTACGTCCCCTCTGAGACCGCAAACAGCGTTTACCGTCTTGCAGAGCTCGGAGCCGTCTACGTCAACGTGGATGATCTTTGCGTTTGTTGCAAATTTCTGACGGTTGCCGGTAACGCGGTCGTTAAAACGAACGCCGAGGGAAAGTATCAGATCCGCGTTGTGCATCGCCATAGAGGACGCAAAATGACCGTGCATTCCCTGCATACCGAGGAATCTCGGATGGTCGGTGGGAATAGCCGAAAGTCCCATAAGCGAACAGCCGATCGGGGCGTCTATCTTTTCGGCAAGAGCGAGCATCTCCTCCTGCGCGTTTGAGCTTATCACACCGCCGCCAAAGTAGATAAACGGGCGTTTCGAGTCGTTTATATGTCTTGCCGCTTCCTCAATGCGGACGTCCTTTGCCGCGTGAAGCTGTTCTTTTTCTACCGGCGGCTGCGGCTCGTATTCGCATTTTGCTATCTGAACGTCTTTCGGAATGTCTATCAAGACAGGCCCCGGTCTGCCGGATTTTGCTAACTTGAACGCTTCACGAACGGTATCAGCTAAATCGTTCACGTCACCTACAAAATAGTTGTGCTTGGTGATCGGCAGGGTTATACCCGTGATGTCTATCTCCTGAAAGCTGTCAGTACCTATCTGTGTGGTAGGCACGTTACCGCAGATCGCGACCATGGGAATAGAGTCAAGATACGCGGTCGCGATTCCCGTTACGAGATTGGTCGCGCCCGGGCCGGAGGTGGAAATAACCACTCCGACCTTGCCTGTTGTTCTCGCATAGCCGTCTGCTGCGTGTGCCGCGCCCTGCTCGTGCGCGGTCAAAATATGATTGATCTCATCTTGATGAGTATAGAGGCTGTCGTATACGTTAAGTATCTGACCGCCCGGATAACCGAAAACGGTGTCACACCCCTGCTCGATCAAGGTTTTTACAAGTATATCTGAACCGGAAATAAACACCCGATCACTCCTTTCTTAAATTGCCGGTAATTATCTCGCCGCACTTTCTGCACCCGACAAGAGTCATTCCTTCGCTCATAATATCAGCGGTGCGGTAGCCTGCATCGAGATATTCCGAGACTGCGTTTTCTATCGCGTCAGCTTCGCTTGCCATATCAAAGCTGAAGCGGAGCATCATAGCGGCGGAAAGAATCGTACCGATAGGATTTGCCGCGTCTTTTCCCGCTATATCGGGAGCGGAGCCGTGTATCGGCTCGTAAAGTCCGCAAGAGGTTGCACCGAGGCTGGATGACGGAATCATACCGATAGAGCCGGTTATCATAGACGCCTCGTCTGACAGAATGTCGCCGAACATATTTTCGGTAACTATAACGTCAAACTGCGCGGGATTTTTAACTATCTGCATAGCGCAGTTATCCACTAGCATATCGGACAACTCCACGTCGGGATAATCCTCGGCTATGCGGTGCATTACCTTTTTCCAAAGGCGGCTGGAATCAAGCACGTTGCTCTTTTCCACCGAGCACAGCTTTTTATTTCTCTTCTGCGCGGTCTCAAAGCCGATTCTGCCTATGCGCTCTATCTCTGCCTCGCTGTATTTCAGCACGTCGATTGCAGTATCTCCCTCGGTCTTATGCTCCCCGAAATAGATACCGCCGATAAGCTCTCTGACGATGATAAAATCAATGCCCTTGTCAACGATAGATTTTTTGAGCGGGGACGCATCCGCAAGCTGATGCCATATCTTTGCGGGGCGGTTGTTTGAGTAAACACCCATTCCTGCGCGGAGGCGGAGCAGTCCCTTTTCGGGACGCATATGCCCGGGAACGCCGTTCCATTTCTCTCCGCCGACAGCGCCGAGAAGAACGCTATCAGACGCGATACATTTATCGAGCTCGGATGCTGGGAGCGGATCACCGTACTTGTCGATAGCACAGCCGCCCATATCTACGTCGGTGTAATTAAACGTGTGTCCGTAAAGCGCGGCAACCCTGTCAAGCACGTTCAAGGATTGTTCTACTATCTCGGGGCCGATGCCGTCTCCGCGGATCACGGCTATATTTTTAACCATTGTTTTGCCCTTCTTTCAAAGATTTAAGCAGACCGCCGCATTTGATTATGTTCTGGATAAACGGCGGGAATGGCTGTGCCTTATATTCCTTGCCGGTTGTAAGATTCCTGATAACTCCCGTGTCGAAATCCACCTCGACCCGGTCGTTTGCGTTTATCTCGTCTGCCGCTTGTTCGCACTCGAGTATCGGAAGTCCGATGTTTATCGCGTTGCGGTAGAAAATTCTCGCGAAGCTCTTGGCGATCACGCAACCCGTACCGCAGGTCTTGATAACCAGCGGAGCGTGCTCGCGGGAAGATCCGCAGCCGAAATTCCAGCCTGCAACCATCACGTCCCCCGCCTCGACCCTTTTTACGAACTCTTTATCTATATCCTCCATGCAGTGGAGGGAAAGCTCTTTGGCATCAGGCGTATTAAGATAACGCGCGGGAATAATAACGTCCGTATCCACGTTATCGGGGTATTTGAAAACTTTTCCTTTTGTGTTCATCATTTACGCCTCCTTGTACTCGGTAATATATCCCGTCAGCGCGCTTGCGGCGGCTGTGTGGGGAGATGCGAGATAGACCTCGCTTTCCACGTGTCCCATTCGTCCGACGAAATTGCGGTTGGTAGTCGCAATGCACCGCTCTCCCGCCGCAAGAATTCCCATATATCCTCCGAGACACGGACCGCAGGTAGGAGTGGAAACCACCGCGCCTGCGTCAATAAACGCGGTATACCATCCGCGCTCCACGCACTCGCGGAGAATCTGCATCGTGCCCGGAATTATGATAACTCGGACGCCGTCTGCAACCTTTTTGCCGTTTAAGATTTTATACGCGGCTTCCATATCTTCCATTCTGCCGTTGGTACAGGAGCCGATAACCACCTGATCTATCTTAATATCGTGAAGCTCAGCGGCAGGGTGAGTGTTCTCGGGAAGATGCGGGCACGCGACGGTGGGAACGATCTTTGAAAGATCAATATCTATAACCTTTTCGTACTCTGCATCCGCGTCCGCGGTGTAAACGACCGGCGGTCTTTCACTTCTGCCGTTCAGGTATTTCAGCGTTACGTCATCAACCGGGAAAATACCGTTTTTCGCACCCGCTTCTATCGCCATATTGCATATACAGAGGCGGTCGTCCATGGACAGCGAATGAGCACCCTCTCCGTCAAACTCCATACTCTTATAAAGCGCGCCGTCAACCCCTATCATACCGATAATCGTGAGAATAACGTCCTTGCCGCTACAGTTTTTCGGCAGTCTTCCGTTCAAATTGAATTTGATAGCAGACGGAACCTTAAACCACGCCGTACCGGTTGCCATTCCCGCCGCCATATCGGTCGAGCCGACGCCGGTAGAGAACGCACCGAGCGCGCCGTAGGTACAGGTGTGGCTGTCCGCGCCGATAATGCAATCACCCGCGGTAACTACCCCCTGCTCGGGAAGCAGAGCGTGCTCGATTCCCATTTTGCCTACGTCGTAAAAGTGACTCACGCAATGAGAGCAAGCAAACTCACGGCAGGTCTTGGATTGCTCCGCCGCCTTAATATCCTTGTTAGGCACGAAGTGGTCAAGCACTATCGCCACTCTGTCTTTATCAAAAACCGAGTCAAAACCCGCTTTATTAAACTCATTAACCGCCACCGGCGTGGTAATATCGTTACCGAGAACTATGTCAAGCTTCGCACTTATAAGCTGACCTGCGACAACTGTGTCAAGTCCTGCGTGAGCGGCAAGAATCTTTTGCGTCATTGTCATTCCCATTATTTAGTACCTCCTTTGGTCATGTTATGAAACGCGCTCAAAAGCGCTTTGGTATTTGCAGTAATAACGTCGGTATCGGTACCTGCGCCCCAGAACATACTTCCGTCCGCGCGCTGAAGTCCGATATACGAAGCCGCAACACTGTGAGAGCCCTGCCCCTGCATACTGTGCTGGGTGAACACCTGGAGTGTATATTCCTCACCGGTAAATTCGGTGAGCGCGTTGTTTATCGCACTGAGAGTACCGTTTCCTTCCGCTTCTATCGCGGTCTCTTTTCCGTCTTTCATAAAGGTGATGTCAATTTTGACAGCATCATTTTCACGCATAAAGTCGAAATCGGTAACCTCTATTCCGCCCTCAAGGTTAAGATACTGCGCTGTGAAAATATCCAGTACCTCGTTCGGCTTGAGCTCTTTATGTTCACGGTCTGAAACGCTTTTACACATATAGCTGAAATGCTCACGCATTTTAGGCGGCAGATTGTAGCCGAAGGTC
>CAZGHD010000147.1:0-4974 GCA_964525525.1 uncultured Lachnospiraceae bacterium
GGTTGCCTGCGGTGATTACGTTGCTGCCGGAAGCAGCGGAGTCTGTGAACCACGCGAATGTGGTCCCGAGAAGCATTGTGAAACAGAGAAGGAGTGCGACAACACTGCTAAACAATGCTCTCTTTGTGGTTTTACTATTCGTCATTTTGTTTTACCTCCTATTTAGTATTTTCGTTAGACGAATATATATAAACAGCTCTTTGCTGTCTATACCTTACTGCTCGGGCTTATCCTGCCCCGTTGCCGCAAGCTGTTCTTTGAGCGCCTGCAGCTCTTTCATCATTTCCGCAGATTGTCTGCGTTCTTCTTCGATCTTTGCACGTTCTGTCGCGAGTTCTTCCATTTGTTCCTTCTTGTATCTGCGGAACAGTTGGATGCACTGAAATCCTTGATACAGAATAAGCAGAAGAAAAGGAACAAAAAATACAAAGAATATAACCGGGTGTCGTTTTAAGAAACTGAAAAAACGAGCCTACGTTGGGAATTTTGCCTGTGTACTTACCGAGAACATAGGGATATGTAACTGGGGTCTCGTCGTTGGTGTCCGTCGTTGTACCGTAGGTAATAAACGCCGGATCGCCGTAGGCATTGGTGGTGAGCTCCCTTATCTTATGGGTAACGGTATCACCGAAATTGTTTGTGTTCTGCGAGGTGAAGGCGATAATGTCACCAACCTGCAGGGTAGCGGGGTCAACATTCTTTACAAAGACAATATCTCCCGCATCGAAATCCGTCTTGCTCATTGAATCAGAACGGACGATGAAGAATTTATATCCGAAGATACTTCTGTTCGCCTGATCGAAGGTGTTAACGGAAATCAAGGTAAATATCATCATTCCCACCGTGGCGACCACAAGAGTCCACACAAGAACGGTGGATATGATGTTTAATGCTTTTTTCATGCGCTGCCTCCTTTCCGTTAATCAAAATCCTTGTTGGGGTTGTTCTTTTCCTGTACCGCGTCTGCGCAGAGGTCAAATTTGAGCTGATAATTCTGCGTGACGTTTCCGCTGTTTTCGGGATAATGGAAGCGGATGGTAAGATCGCGCTTTTCTCCAACCAGAAGGATATCATCGGCGGCGATCACGTTTTGCCGCGTCAGACTGTTTGCGGTGCCTTCGTACAAAACCTTGTCGCCGTCAAGAACGGTGATCTCCAAAATATCGGCAAGACCGCCCTCTATGTTGTCAAAATAGATTTTGTAATACACAGCCCAAGTGCTTTCATTTTTTATGTAAAAGGGCTTTTCAACCGTCATACCCGGCTCAAAGAGGTATTCGTGTTCCTCAATGACAGGCTTTCCGCCGTTGAGGTCAATGCTTACAATACCCGTTTTGAAATAGTTGCCCTCCACGGTAACGGTGGCATAAAACAGGGCGTAGGTCGTAATACATAAGGAACAGGCGAGGATAATTACGATAACGACACTGAGCGTCAATCGCTTTGCTGTGTTTGGTTTATTTTGCATTTGCTTTTTCATCCTCCTGTTCATCGGCATTTCTGCGCCGTCTCGGCCACAGAAGGATAATATTCATAAGCAGAGAGAACATAGCGATCCAGAACCAAATGCAGAAATGGGAATTATCGCCCGTCTGCGGAGGATATACCAACTCGCCGTCGTCGGGGTCTATCGGATCGGTGGTATCGTCCGGTTTTGTGGTATCGTCCGGTTCTGTATCGTCCGGTTTGGTATCATCGGGTTTGGTATCGTCCGGCTTGGTATCGTCCGGCTCGGTATCATCGGGTTTGGTATCATCGGGCTCGGTGTCGTCGGGTTTGGTATCGTCCGGCTCCGTATCATCCGGTTCGGTATCATCGGGACCCGGCGTAGGAGGAACAGGATCGCCGCCGCTTTCCTCTACCCACCAGCGGAAGTCTGCAACAAGCTCTTTGTTCATATACTCATTGCCGACGCTTGTATCAAGACAGACCGTAATATCATAGGTAAGCTCGGTGGTCTTGCTGAAAATCGAAGATATGCGGTGATTGATACTTTCGGGCATATCACGCATAAGACCGTCATACAGTGTCTTGTTTTCACCGCGCAATACAACCTTGCATTTCAAAACCTCAGCCAGCTTTTCGTAACCTGCTCGGATATCTGCGTGGAAACGAACTGTAACCGTTCCTTTGTGGGAGACCTCTACGAGATAGGCGTTTGTTTCGCTGTCGCCCGGAAACATATTCGGGCATTTGAACGGCTCGCTGTCCTCAGCGTGGTTTTTGTAAATGGAGATCACCGTTTCTTTTGCGCTGTCCGAAGTAATGACCGTTTTGGAAAGTGCCATCACGGGAACATTGCCGGAAAGGTTGACTGTCGGAACAGACGCACACAGAAGAACAGGGCCGGTGCGAAGCTGTGTTACCTTCGCGCCTGTATTCAGTTCGCCGTTGCTTGTCGGCTCTATGTAATTATCGGGGACAACGGCAGAACCGTTTGACGGGTCAAGCTGTCCGTATATGATAACCCCTGCAAGAGCAGTCAGGCTTAGTCCAAGCAGTACGGCAAGGACGACGATAATTATTTTCATCTTTTTAAGGGTATCCGCCATAGGCTCCACCTCCTTGTGTTTTTCGTATTAGCTCAATGGACCCTTTCTAATTTCAGCAAATATTGATACGCTTCTTCTTTTGACTTGGTATCCAGCTTTTCATTTCCAAACCAATATACAGCGTCCAATAGTTCGCTTAATTCAAATTCGTTATAGTCCAAATGCTCCAAATGAACGCGGATCAAGTTATAATCAACTAATTTCAGATCAGACACAAATTCGCAATGTACTTTATCTCTTAAAACCTCAAATATATCTTTCTTCATTTTTCTACCTCAAATACGGGATGATAGAGGAATAAGCAACATTAAAAATGTGATCGGCGTTATGTTCCGTATCTTCAAGTGCTCCGTTATAAACCCGTATTGCAAAATCCAGCATGACTGTTATAATATGATGGAAGAGCGACCACACATCAGCACCCGGTACAAAAGCGGGGGTCAGTTTTTCTATCAAAATCTCATACTTTTTCATGTGTGCCTTGTAGCTGTCATTCTTAAAATATACGGAGTAGTAATAGCGCGTATAATATCGGCATTTATCTTCATTCTGCAAAATGAAATGCCACAGACGGAGGAACAGTAATTTACATTGCTCACGAAAATCCGCACTCATATCAAAGACAGACAAACTTTCCCTAATATTGGATATGAGTTCGTTATCGAGCATAGCGAATGTTTCTGCAAAGAGATTTTCCTTTGTGCCGAACACACGGTAAATATGCGCCTCGTTCAACTTTACGTTGTTGATCTCTCTGCGTTCGCCCGCAATCGCTCTTGTGGTGGCTTTCTCAAATCCGCCCTCTGCAACAAGCCTTATTGTGTTGTTTGTAAATACCTCCCGGTAAACCTTCTCATTCTTCATCGCGCTTACATAAGCCTCCGTAATAGCACTTGCTACATTTTTCGCTTTTTTTAACGGACACCGCAGCCGATCTGCGCGTATCCGTTTGGGCTCTCCACATAATTCGCATTATGCGGATGAATATATATTGCCGGGAAAAAGCAGCCTTGACATAATTCGCATTATGTTGAAAAACACGCGATGAAGCAGCACGAGAAAAAAACTCGTGATAATTTATCCGCTGAAAAATGGGCATACCAAAGCACACCCTCCGGGATTTTGCAAAAAAATTCGGATGGAGGGTGTTATTGTCATGCTTGTTTGTCAAAAGTTTCAAAAATGTTTACAGAGTTATATCGCATTTTTTCCTCAAAGGTCTTGACGAAATCGGGTTTTTGGTGTATAATACTATCGTATATCGTTATGTACACACATTTGCTTTCAGCCTTGTTTCCACATAATGCGAATTATGTGGATTTTTTATTTATATGGCTAAGCATACCTCTCTACAAGAGCAAGCCCCATTCGTTCAATCTGTCGTCTGTGCTCACTGCCCGTAGTCATAATATAGATACGGGTGGTCTCAATACTGCTGTGCCCCAGGATATCCGCCAGCTTTGCAATATCTTTTTCAATGCCGTAAAAGGTGCGTGCAAAGAGCTTGCGAAGATTATGAGGAAAGACCTTTGACGGACTTACTTCAGCGGCTTCACAAAGCCGTTTCATTTGTGCCCATATATAACTACGATCAAGAGGCTTGCCGTTCCTTGTCACGAAAATCACTCCGTCCGCAATACCATGTCTATGAGCATAATTTAATAAGAGTTTACCTAAATCACCCGGAACGAGTATCGTCCGGGTTTTACTTTTGCACTTCACCGACACCTCACCGTTTCTGACAGCTTCCACAGTAAAGTATTTCAGTTCCGATACGCGGATACCCGTCGCACAGATCGTCCGTATCACAAGGTTTAACTGTTCCTTATTCTTCGCTGCTGCAAGCAACCGTTTGTACTCATCTTTTGTGAGTTCCTTTTCCTCTGTCAGATAGGTTGGCTTTTGAATACGGACGGTCTTTACTTTACAACCCTCGGCTCCTATAAACTCCAAAAAGCTGTTGAGACTTGCAAGCATGGAGTTGATGGAACGGGGCTTGTATCCTGCGTCCTCCAACGACTTTTTATAAGCAACTGTCATTTCCTTTGTTACCGTTTTTCCTTCCGCATATAGCACAAAAGCGCGAGCGTCACGGAGATATTTCTCCACTGTCGCCGCGCTTTTTTCTTCTCTCAAAAGATATTCCTCAAATGCGGTTAAGTGTGTTTGCGTTATTATTTCTATTGACATATCGTGTCCTCCTGTTTGTTTTTTTTCATTAGAACGCTATATATATTTTACCCGAGAATTGTAAATAATTGCGTTCACAAGATCTTGACACGATATAAACAGAGTTTTTTTGCAACTTTTTTCGGAAAATCAGCCATTTTACCCATTTTGAATTGTTTTATTAGATGAAGGGAGAGAACGAAAGAGTTACGATAGCAAGCACAGCAAGTGAGTACCCACTTGCGATTTTTCC
>CAZGHD010000148.1:0-4934 GCA_964525525.1 uncultured Lachnospiraceae bacterium
GTCTTCGATTATACCAAGTTGTTTTGCGATAGCTACGGCGGTGTCTCGGTGGTCGCCGTATCATTAAAAAAGGCGGATACTCGCGCCTTTACATTCCGCTATAGCGGTGAGAACTTCGGGACGGATGGGGTCTATCATACCGGAAAGACCGAGGTAGCAGAGATTGTTTTCAAGATATGCGGGCTCGTACGAGTCAGGAGTTTTGTCCCAACGGCGTTCTGCCGCGCAGAGAACACGGAGAGCCTGAGATGCCATATTCTTGTTTGCGGCGGTGATGCTTTCTTTGATCTCGTCGGTAAGCTCAACTACTTTGCCGCCGATCAGCGCGTGAGTACAGAGCTTGAGCACCTCGTCGGGTGCGCCTTTGGTGAACTGAACAAGCTCGTTTCCGTTTTTGCAGACAACGCTCATCATCTTTCTTGATGAATCAAACGGAGCTTCGCCTATTCTTACGTATTTCTTTTCTTCATCGGTCATGCCGAGAGCGTACGAGTCGTTGACTAAAGCACACTCGGTAGGCTCGCCGACTGCGTTGTTGCTTTCGTCAAGCTTTGCGTCGCTGCAAAGTGACATCGCAAGCGCGAGATATTTTTCGTCGTCTGCAGAATGCTCAACGACGGTCATCTTGTTCTGGGTGAGAGTACCGGTTTTATCCGAGCAGATTATCTGGGTACAGCCGAGAGTTTCTACCGCGGTGAGGCGGCGGATAACCGCGTTCTGCTTTGACATTTTTGTAACGCCGATTGAAAGAACGATGGTAACGACAGCTGCAAGACCTTCGGGAATAGCAGCAACAGCCAAGCTGACCGCAACCATAAAGGTATCGAGAATATCGGTCGCTCCGAGGTTGGGGAAGGAACGGATGATGTCTACTGCGAATATTATCGCGCAGATACCGAGCACGAGAAATGTGAGTATCTTACTGAGCTGATTGAGCTTTTTCTGAAGAGGAGTTTCCTCTTTCTTTGCGCTTTCAAGAGCGTCTGCGATCTTACCCATCTCGGTGTTCATACCGGTGCCTACTACTACTGCGCGGCCGCGTCCGTAAACCACGGTACTGCCCATATAGAGCATATTCTTGCGGTCTCCGAGGGGAACGTCCTTGCCGTCGCCGAGCGAAAGTGCTTCAAGAACCTTGTTTACGGGAACAGATTCACCTGTGAGCGCCGCTTCTTCTGCTTTTATCGAAGCACACTCGATGATACGGCAGTCTGCGGGAACAGAGTCGCCTGCTTCAAGGATAACTACGTCGCCGGGAACGAGCTCGTCGCTTCTGAGAACTACCATTTTGCCGTCACGCATAACCTTTGACGTAGCGGCGGTGATCTCCTGCAGGGCTTCGATAGCCTTTTCTGCCTTGCTTTCCTGAATAACTCCGAGAACGGCGTTGATAATAACTACCGCCATTATGATTATAACGTCTGCAAAAGATTCACCCGAGTATACTGCGGTGACGCCGGATATAACTGCGGCAACGATAAGTATGATTATCATCGGGTCAGCGAGCTCGCCGAGGAACTTTTGAATGATTGAAACCTTTTTGCCTTCTTTTAATTTGTTGGGGCCGTGTTTTTCGAGGCGTTTTTTCGCCTCGTCTGTGGTGATACCGTCTTCGGTCGAGTTCTGGGATTGCAGGACTTCCTTGTAATCAGACAGGTATTCTTTCATGTTTAGAAACTCACTCTCTTTCTTTAAGGTTAGTAATTTTTACCGTAGAATAAACAAAAAACCTCCGCCACAACCTATCAACGTCGGAACGAAGGAAAAAACAAAAAGGGAAGCTCACCTGTTTCCGACAGATAAGTCTCGTCATTTGATATAAAGCCAGGGGACACGCCCAGGGGTGTTGACCTTATAACGCAGAGTGCGCTGACTACTCCCTTATGGTAAAAATATTAGGTTTACGGTATTATACCATGTTTTTCTTTTTTTGTCAATATATTCACGCTAAATTGTTTTAAGGTATGAATATCCGTTCGCAGAACACTCCCGCTAACAGATCACTCGCAATAGAGAGCAGATACCACAGAAAAGAGTAAAAAAGGGAGATCTGACCCATAAAATTAAATTTTAGCGCAGAATAGTCCCATACTCCCCAGCCGAGCTTTATATTTACTACGTAGCCTATCGCAAGCTCGGAGGCGGAAATCACCGCGGCACCGATAAGGCAGCGGAGGAGAATGTTCAGGTCAGGCACGGCTATCCTGAGAAGATAAATAAAAACGAAGCATCCCCCGCCGGTTACCGTCATGGTAGGATGAGTATGCCCGCGCCACAGTATTTCAATGCAGGTGTATGCTATCGCGCCGAAAATGAATATGACTGTAAGTTCAAAAATCGTACTCATCAAAGCACTCCGGTATCTAAAATTATCTTATATCATCTTTCCCGATGCCGGAGTAAATATTCGCTCGGAGAGTATGTTTTTGAGAAAAATCTGTAAAAACATTGACAAAAAGCTAAATTTAGTGTATAATCTCTGTGTAAAAGCTGTGACCGTGAATTTAACGTGTGCTTTCCGCTATGTGTCCGTTGGCGGAGGGTGGCGCGCGTTATGACGGCAGTATTCCACCGCACAGAAAGCAGCCGGGTGATGAGAGGCGCGCGGAGAGGGTATTGTTTTGTATACATCACGGTAGCTCCGCACCGAAAGAATCGGATCATCCGGTAGGCTGCGGCGTGCTTTGCGCGTTAAAGCGATAGGGTATATTAAGTACTCGATGAGGCCGTGTCCGTAAGGAGACGGTAAATAGAGGTGGTACCACGGGTTATCTCGTCCTCTGTATTTTTTATACAGGAGGGCGTTTTTTTGTGCCCTCGGAAAGGAAATAAAAATGTTAGCAAAAATCCTCATTATGGTCATCTTCTTTGCCGTTACCATTGCAGTCGGTTTTTACTGCCGTAAAAACGCAACCGACGTAAACGGCTTTGTACTCGGAGGCCGCTCGGTCGGTCCTTGGCTTACCGCGTTTGCATACGGTACGTCTTACTTTTCCGCCGTTATTTTCGTCGGATATGCAGGTCAGTTTGGTTGGAAATACGGTATAGCCGCTACCTGGATAGGCGTCGGTAATGCGTTTATAGGAAGCCTTATGGCGTGGTATGTTCTCGGCAGAAGAACCAGAGTTATGTCCCGCCATCTTGATGCCGCTACGATGCCGTCCTTCTTTGAAAAGAGATTTGACAGCAAGGCTATTAAAATCGTTTCAAGTTTCATCATATTCGTCTTTCTTATTCCTTATACCGCGTCGGTATATAACGGACTTTCAAGACTGTTCGGTATGGCGTTTGATATTCCGTACGAGGTGTGCGTTATAGGTATGGCGGCGCTTACCTGCGTTTACGTAGTTGTCGGAGGATATATGGCTACTGCGGTAAACGATTTTATACAGGGAATCGTTATGATGTTCGGTATCGTTATGGTAGTTGTGTCGGTACTCAACGGTCAGGGCGGATTTACCGAGGCTATACGCAACCTGTCACAGATCTCCGCACCTGAGGCAAACGGTATTTCGGGTGCCTTCGTATCATTCTTCGGCCCTGATATAGTGAATCTTCTCAGCGTCGTTATTCTTACCTCTCTCGGTACTTGGGGACTTCCGCAGATGGTGCAGAAGTTCTACGCTATCAAGAGCGAAAAGGACATAAACAAGGGGGCGATAATTTCCACCGTATTTGCTCTCGTCGTTGCGGGCGGAAGCTACTTCCTCGGCGGATTCGGCAGACTGTTCGGTATTGAGACTACCGAAAGCGGCTCGCTCATATACGACTCGGTAATTCCCAATATGCTTTCAAAGCTTCCCGATATTCTTATCGGTATAGTTATAGTTCTGGTGCTTTCGGCATCTATGTCAACGCTGTCCTCTCTCGTTCTTACCTCGTCCTCAACTATGACTCTCGACTTTATCAAGGGTACTGTATCAAAGAATCTCAGCGAGAAAAAACAGCTTCTCATTATGCGTATCCTCGTAGTATTTTTCATTGCGGTATCAAGCATTATCGCAGTGTTCCAGTACCGCTCTGCAAGTATGTTTATCGCTCAGCTTATGGGTATTTCCTGGGGTGCTCTTGCAGGCGCGTTCCTCGCTCCCTTCCTCTACGCGCTTTACTGGAAGAGAGTTACCCGCGCGGCGGTATGGGCGTCATTTGTTACAGGCGTAGGACTTACCGTTTCAAATATGTTTATAGGTTTTATATCTTCTCCCATCGTTGCTGGTGCTATCGCGATGATAGTCGGACTTATCGTAGTTCCTGTCGTTAGCCTGATAACCAAAAAGCCGGACGGCGAGAAGATGAACGAGATCTTCTCCTGCTATGACGAGACGGTTACCGTATCAAGCAAAGAAAGTTTGAGCTCAAAGGAATAAAATCCTGTTTGTCGGTTATCATAACTTTGAAGCGCACAGCTTCAAAATAATATCTCTGAGAGGTATAAAGTTATGAATAACTGTAAAGACAAAGCAAACAAGAGCATTGAGTGCACCGTTTCCGAGTGTAAATATCACTGTTCCGCTGAAAATTACTGCAGTCTTGACACTGTAAAGATAGGTACTCACGAGAGTCATCCTACCGAAAAGCAGTGCGTTGACTGT
Organism: uncultured Lachnospiraceae bacterium; assembly: GCA_964525525.1. Taxonomy (GTDB): domain Bacteria; phylum Bacillota; class Clostridia; order Oscillospirales; family CAG-272; genus RGIG2161. The sequence goes on from CAZGHD010000148.1 coordinate 4,593, forward strand.
GAGTCGTTTGTTGCCGGAATGGACGCATCCTCTTGTAAATAATTTTCCACAAAACGCCCCGAGGAAGATATTGTCATATCTTCCTCGGGGCGTTTGGCTTTTTTAGTCTAAAACTATTGACATAGAACCATGTGCGTGATATAATTAAAAAAACTCGATAAGGATGTGAATAAATGAAAAGAATACTTACGTTTATTTTAATACTCATACTTACTGTTTTGATGTTTTCCTGCGCCGAAGATTATGCCGAAACGGAAGACGCGCTTGCATCCATCGCAAAAGAAATGTCTCGACTGATGGCAGATGAAGTCCCCGAGTTGATACTTTCGCAGGAAATAGCAG
>CAZGHD010000149.1:0-4841 GCA_964525525.1 uncultured Lachnospiraceae bacterium
GGCGGTATTTTGCTCGGTATGGTAGAGAGTATCTCGTATAAGATCACCGCGATCGCTCCTTACACCGACGCGATCGAGTTCTCCATACTTATCATCATTCTGCTCGTAAGACCTACCGGCTTCCTCGGTAAGAAACGGAGGGAGAAGGTATAATGAATAAAATGAAAAACATACGCTGGAGCCACTATCTCAACTACGTTATAATCGGCGTTTTCACTGCCGTTTTCGCGGTCATTTCCATCACCGGCGGCGGTATTAACAGCTCGATGTTGTTCCTTTTTGAAAAGGTTGCGATCAGCATTATTCTCGCGCTGTCCCTCAGCCTCGTGGTAGGCTTTTTGGGCGAGCTGTCCCTCGGTCAGGCGGGATTTATGTGCATGGGCGCGTATATCGGCGGTAAGGCATCGGTCATTTTGGAGCCCATACTCGGTAACAGCGTGCCTAACCTGCTTATCTCTCTGGTAGTCGGCGCCGTAGTTGCGGCGATATGCGGTATCATCATCGGTATCCCCGCGCTCAGACTTCGCGGAGACTACCTCGCGATAGTTACCCTCGCGTTCGGCGAGATAGTAAAATCTATCTTCCAGAACACCTCTGACGAGACCTTCGGCGGTGCGCTCGGTATGCCCACACCCCGTTTTGACAAGCAGTACCTGTTTATCTGGGCATTTCTGTTGGTTCTTCTTACCCTTGCCGTCACCCAGAACTTTATCAGAAGTAAGCACGGCAGAGCGGTCACCGCTATACGCGACAACGAGATCGCCGCGCGTGCGACAGGTATCAACGTAACCAAATACAAGCTGCTTGCCTTCACCGTCTCCGCCGCTTTTGCCGGAGTCGCAGGCGTGCTTTACAGCTTTTCCAACTACAACGTGCAGAGCGCGAAGTTCGGCTATAACTACTCGATCGAGATCCTCGTTATGGTAGTTCTCGGTGGTATGGGTAGCATCAACGGCTCTATCATCGCCGCTACTCTGATAACCTACCTCAACACCAAGCTCGCGACCATTCTCACAGGTGACCTCGCGGTGCTTCAGAACTTCTTCTACGCGGTCATTCTTATCCTTATAGTTATATACAACAACGCGCCCGGCTTAAAGAGCTTCCGTGACAACTACGGCATAGGAGTTCTGCTCAAAAAGCTGATCCGCAAGAAGACCGACCCCTCAAACAGAGCGGACGATCAGGCAAAATGGGACGTTGTACCCACCAAGATAGAGATGAACGAGGTTCTTTCGATCGACGTGGTTACTCAGGATAAAAAATACGAAAGAAACGGCAGAGGTGACGAGTGATGAGCGAATATATTCTTGAAACCCGCAACCTCGGCATATCTTTCGGCGGTCTGAAGGCGGCACAGGACGTCAACATCCGCATCAAAAAGAATCAGATATACGGTCTCATCGGCCCCAACGGCGCGGGCAAGACCACTATTTTCAATCTTCTGACCGGCGTTTACAAGCCCACAACCGGAACCTTTTTCCTTGACGGTGAGGAGCTTTGCGGTCTCAGCCAGGAAAAGATCAACCACAAGGGCTTTGCGCGCACCTTCCAGAACATCAGACTGTTCAACAATATGACGGTCGTGCGTAACGTAATGGTCGGACTTCATAATCAGCCGCAGTACAAATGCTCGGTTATCGAGTCTGTCTTCCGTCTGCCCCGCCACTTCAAGGCGGAGCGCGAAATGCGAGAGAGAGCAAAGGAGCTTCTCCGCATTTTCGGACTTGAGGAGGACAGAAACAGCCTCGCGTGCAATCTGCCCTACGGTAAGCAGAGAAAGTTAGAGATCGCCCGCGCACTGGCAACAAATCCCAAGCTTCTTCTCCTTGACGAGCCTGCCGCAGGTATGAATCCGCACGAGACCGAAGACCTTGAAAAGACCATACGTTTTATCCGCGATCACTTTGATATGACTATCCTGCTCATCGAGCACGATATGAAGTTCGTATCAGGTCTTTGCGACAGCCTCACCGTGCTTAATTTCGGTACGGTGCTCGCGGAGGGCGACACACAGACCGTCCTGCATGACCCGGAGGTCATCAGAGCCTATATAGGGGGTTAGCGTGATATTTAATTTGGCTATTTGCCAAAATTAGGTTTATCACGCACTCAAATTCAAATTAAAAATGGGACCCTACCCCATTTTTATCCGCCAAGCGGACACATTTGAATTTGCCGAAGACCGCTCGCGGCTGAATTTATGTTAGCGTGATATTTAATTTGGCTATTTGCCAAAATTAGGTTTATCACGCACTCAAATTCAAATTAAAAATGGGATTTACTAAAATATACCCCTAATTTGTCTCCGCGTGTCATCTTGAGCGGAGTCCGCCCGAGATTCTTCGACTTGAATGAACTTCGTTCATTCCGCGCTCGAGAATGACGCAGGCGGACGCAGTCGAAACCCGGAGGGCAAACGGCTGTGCCGTTTGGATCTCGCGGAAAAACAAACTGTTAACTTTTAGATATACCCCCCATTTTTAATTGAATTTACTAAACTATTTATATACCGCCGCCAAGCGGCGGATTGGAGTAATAACATGTCTATGCTTGAAGTAAAAAACCTTGAGGTCTACTACGGCGTTATCTGCGCGCTCAAAGGCATCAGCTTTGAGGTAAACGAGGGCGAGATAGTCACCCTCATCGGTGCGAACGGCGCGGGCAAGACCACCACTATGCAGAGCGTAGTCGGTCTGATCCCCAAAAGAGCTGGAAGCGTCACCTTTAACGGTACCGACGTTACCCACACTCCGTGCCACAAGATCGTGCACCTCGGTATGACGCAGGTTCCCGAAGGCAGAAGAATCTTTCAGGAGCTTTCGGTTTATGAAAATCTCTTGATGGGCTCGTATTCCATCAAGGATTCGTCCGGCTTTAAAAACGACCTCGAGGCAGTTTATACAAGATTTCCGCGCCTTGCGGAAAGAAAAAATCAGATCGCGGGAACTCTTTCCGGCGGTGAACAGCAGATGCTCGCTATGGGACGCGCCATCATGAGCCACCCCAAGCTGCTTATGCTTGACGAGCCGTCAATGGGACTCTCTCCCCTGCTCGTCGATCAGGTTTTCGAGATAATCAAGGACATCAACAAGGACGGAACCACCATTCTGCTGGTTGAGCAGAACGCGGGAAAATCCCTCGCGATCTCCGACCGCGCGTACGTTCTTGAAAACGGCAAGATCGTCCTGTCCGGCACCGGCTCCGAGCTCGCCGCAAGCGAAATGGTGCAGAAAGCTTATCTCGGCGGTTAAATCTATTATCATAACAGACAAAAAGAGCCGATGCGAAAATTCGTATCGGCTCTTTTATATTTATCTCATCTCGTCCAGCTTTGCGCGGATTGCTTTCATATCCACGAGCATATCCTCTTTTTTGCGGGGATCGCGGAGCAGGAGCGCGGGGTGATAGACGGCGGAGATCAGAAAATCTCCGCGTTCAAAGAATTTTCCGTGCTCTTGGGTGATCTTAAAATCCGGTTTTATCAGCTTCATTGCCGCGATGCGCCCGAGACAGACGATCATTTTCGGACGGATCAGCCTTACCTGCTCACGCAGAAACGGCATACAGCATTCCTCCTCTGCGGGGAGCGGATCGCGGTTGTTCGGCGGGCGGCATTTGATGATATTCGCGATGTAAACGTCCTCGCGCTTTATGTCTATCGCCTCGAGATAGCGGTCAAGCAGCTTTCCCGCAGCACCCACGAACGGAATTCCCTGCTCGTCCTCTCGCGCACCGGGCGCTTCGCCGACGAACATAAGCTCCGCCTCGCGATTTCCCGTGCCGAAAACGAGATTAGTTCTCGTATCTCCCAGCGGGCACGCGTGACACTCACAGGCTTTCTTTTCGAGTTCTTCCCAGGTCATAACTCTCTCCTTCGTTTTTACAAAAACGGCGGAATGATAACCATTCCGCCGTTTACTATTAATTATTTTTTAAGAGCGATAGCCGCCTTAGCCTTTGCTACGATATTAGCGGCGGTAAGACCGTACATCTCAAGCAGGGGCTGAACCTTACCGGAACGGCCGAAGCTATCCTCAACGCCAACTCTCATAACCGGAACGGGAGTGGACTCTGCGAGAGTCTCAGCAACAGCGCTTCCGAGGCCGCCGATGATGTTGTGCTCCTCCGCGGTAACTACCGCGCCGCACTTCTGTGCCGCCGCGATAACAAGCTCACGGTCGAGAGGCTTGATGGTGTGAATGTTAATTATCTCAGCGGAGATACCTTCGTTTGCGAGAAGCTCGCGAGCCTTGATAGCCTCGTGAACCATAAGGCCGGTCGCGATGATAGCAACGTCGCTACCCTCGGACATAACTACGCCCTTACCGATCTCGAACTTGTAGTTCTCGTCAAACAGAACGGGGAGAGCGAGACGGCCGAAGCGGAGATAAACAGGGCCCTCGTAATCTATTGCCGCTTTAACAGCGAGGCGAGCCTCTGCCGCGTCAGCGGGGTTGAGAATAACCATACCGGGGATAGTACGCATGGTAGCAATATCCTCACAGCACTGGTGGGTAGCGCCGTCCTCACCTACAGAAATACCTGCGTGAGTAGCGCCGATCTTAACGTTTAAGTGGGGGTAACCGATCATATTTCTTACCTGCTCGAAAGCGCGGCCTGCCGCGAACATAGCAAAGGAAGAACAGAACGGAATAAGTCCCGCGGTGGATGCGCCTGCCGCAGCAACTACCATGTTACCCTCTGCGATACCGCAGTTGAAATGACGGTTCGGGAATTTTTTCTTAAATACGCCGGTCTTGGTAGCAGCCGCGAGGTCTGCATCAAAAACCACGAGATTTTCATATATATCGCCAAATTCAGCAAGCGCGTTGCCGTAG
>CAZGHD010000150.1:0-4826 GCA_964525525.1 uncultured Lachnospiraceae bacterium
CTCTGTCGAGAGACTCGAGCGAGCCTTTCTTGAAAACTTCCTGAAGGAACATTTCGCACAAAGTTGTCGGGAGCTGATATATAAGACGGCCTATTCCGAGATTTTCGTATGTAATTATGTTTTTTGCGGTGTCAAATACTTTGCCGACTTCAAGAGCGACCTGCGCTTCCTTGTAGGAACGAGCAAGATCCTTGATGTTTTCAACGGGGGTACCGATACCGATAGATACCTTTGCAAAGAATTCAGTGCTGAGAGTGTCAACGATGTTCTTTGCGGTCTTCTCGATCTCTTTCATATCGAAGTTGGGTTTAAGTTCTTTTACGAGAGCTATGTCGGTTTCGTTAATGTTGATAACGTAATCCTTGGTCTTGTCAGGGAACATACTCTGAACTATTTCGAAAGGCATAGTTTCGGTCTTGCCGTAGAACTTGATAAGAAGAACAATTCGGGTCTCTTCGGCGTTGAAACGAAGCTCTTTGCTTTTTACGAATATGTCACTCGGCAAAATGTTGTCGAGAATGATGTTCTTGATAAAGGAACTCTTGTCGTACTTTTCGTCATAGAGATTTTTGATGTTGGAAAGAGAGACTGCGAGAAGCGCAGAGGTACGGTTTGCGGTCTTGTCCTCGCCTTCTACGAATACGATGTATTCTGATTTTGAGCTGTCCTCGATGAGGCGGTAGGTGTATCCGTCAACTACGATAGCATCACTCGTGTAACTGAGCTCGTCCTTGATACCCTGTCTCGGCTCGCCGATCTTGACAAGCTCACTGCAAGCTATAATGCTTCCTGTGTCGTCAATAACGCCGATGACGCGGTCAACGGCATCCTTCATCTGATGAATTATACCCTGGAATAATCTGTTAGACATTTACGATAGCTCCTTATATCATAATAATTTTATATTTCAAATTCATATGCAAGCGCGGATAAAACAAAACCGGAGGCTGTTTCGCAGCGCAATATTCTGCGCCCGAGATTTACGGGAAGAAGTCCGCTTTCTATTGCGAACTCTGCTTCTTTTATTGAGAAGCCGCCCTCCGAGCCGATAACTATAGAAATATCGGATACTTCCTTTGGGTTTTCACGTAGGATTTTTTTGAGCGAGACCGTTCCGTCGCCCTCGTAACAAAAAAGCGGAAGAGAGGCTTTTGCAGCTTCTGATACGGCGGCCTTGAAATCAAGCGGCGGGGTAACGTTTACTATTCTTGCGCGACCGCACTGTTTTCCCGCTTCAAGCGCGATCTTGTTGCGGCGGGCGAGCTTTTTATCAGCTGTTGAGTCCTTTGCGCGAGCGACGCAATGTTCGCTGTAAAAGGGAATTATCTCACATACGCCGGTCTCAACTGCTTTTTGGATTATCGTTTCGAACTTGTCTCCTTTGGGCATTGCCTGAAAGAGACGTATAAAATGCGGAGGTTCGTTTTTGCTTTCAGCTACCGAGAGAATCTTTAGTACGACTTCACCTGCGGAAAAAGATTCTATAACGCATTCATACTCGTTCCTTGCCATATCGCAAACGGTGAGGGTTTGTCCGACCGACATTCTGAGCGAATGTGAGATGTGATGCGCGTCGTCACCTCGTATGATTATACTGTCATTTGATGGAACATCGTTTTCAACAAAAAATCTCGGCATTTTCTTCCTCGTTTATACAGGATAGCTTTTGATAAAACAATCTGTTGCCACATTACACAAAAAACATAGGCATTCTTTGTATCTATTATACTATATTTTTGTTAATTTGTCAAATCCTTTTTGCTGTTTTTTGTTAATTATTTGTGAAAAATCAATTCAGTATGTGTAAAATGACGATAGAAGAAGTTATGAAAAAAGACGCCGATACTATCAGCGTCTTTCTTTGTTTATTTTACCTTGAGTGCCATAGCGCACCATTCATTTTCGTGAAGCTCGTCTATAACTTTAAATCCGTTTTGCTCAAGAGCTGACGCGGTATCGGCTTGCTTTGAATCAACGATACCCGATACGATAAGCACGGCGTCTTTCTTTAAGAAATTCGGAAGATCGGGCGCCATTCTTATGATTATCTCGGCAACGATGTTTGCGGTAACGAGATCAAAAAGTCCATTGTCTGTCTTGACGTTTGCGAGAAGATCAGACGTGTCACAGGAGACGTTTTTGACTCCGTTTGATTCAATATTGTCGCGTGCTACTCTGACTGCTACCGGGTCGATATCGTAAGCAGAGCAGTGTGCTACGCCGAGCTTTGAGGCGCATATTGCAAGAATACCGCTTCCGCAACCGACGTCAAGCATATTTTCTCCGCCGTGAACGTATTTCTCAAGCATACGCATAACGAGACGGGTGGTCTCGTGAGAGCCGGTGCCGAACGCCATTCCGGGATCCATTTCAACGAGAATACCGTTTTCGGGAATCTCACATTTCTCCCACGGAGGACATACGACTATTCTGTCACCGATGTAAATCGGCTTGTAATACTGCTTCCACGAGCTTGCCCATTCGTTTTCGTCAAGACCGATTGTTTCTATGCCGCACTCTATCTTCTCGGCGGAAAATCTGTCGCGCAGAAACGCGATATGCTCCGCTATCGGTCTGTCGCACGAAACGAATACCGATACCGATACCTTATCCTTATCCGCGTTGAGTATAGCTTCGTCAATAAGCTCTCCGTATACGGTGTTGAGGCCTATCTCAATATCGCTGTAATCTTCGATCATAAGACCGGGATCTATCATGCTCATTATCGCGGATATGCTGTCGCGGAATTTAACGTGAGAGGTAACTTTTATCTGTGTCCAAAAATTATTTTCCATCATTTGAAGTCCTTGAAAAACTTTGAGAAAAATTTTGTGTGTTTCTGATAGTTGTTTTCACCGCAGCTCTCTGCGAAGCTCTTCAAAAGCTCTTTCTGCTTTGAGGTGAGAGATTTGGGAACCTCTACGTTCACGGTGAAAATGAGGTCTCCGCGCTTTTTGGTGTTTATGATTTGAACACCCTTTTCACGCAGGGTAAAAGAAGTACCGTTCTGAGTACCCTCGGGAATGGAGAACTTCTGCTTTCCTTCAAGAGTGGGAATCTCTATTTCGGCACCGAGAGCCGCCTCGGTAAAGGTTATCGGCACGTCGCAGTAGATGTTATAACCCTCGCGCATAAAATACGCGTGGGGACGTACCGAAACTTCGATAATAAGATCGCCAGCGTAACCGCCGTTTCTGCCGTCGTTACCTTCGCCGCGCAGAGCGATTCTCTGACCGTCGTCAATACCTGCAGGAATGCTTACCTCAAGCTTTTTGGTGCTCTTTATATATCCGGTACCGCGGCAGTTCTGACACGGACTCTTGATTATCTTACCCGTGCCGCGGCAATTCTGACAGGGCTGTGTGGTCTGGAAAACGCCGAAAGCAGTACGCTGTGCGGCAGAGACCTTACCGGAACCTTTACAGGTGGGACAGGTTTCGGGAGACGTGCCCTTGGATGCTCCGCTTCCGTCGCAATCGCCGCACTTACCGACTCTTGCGAAAGAAACCTCTTTTTTGCATCCGAATGCTGCTTCTTCAAAAGAAATTGTTACGCGTGCGTAAATATCGTCTCCTCTTGTCGGGGTGTTACGGCGCTGTGAAGAAGAACCTCCGCCGAAAAAGCTGGAGAAAATGTCACCAAAGTCAAATCCGCCAAAACCGTCAAAATCAAATCCTGCGCCTCCGCGGCTGGGATCAAACGCCGCGTGGCCGAACTGATCGTACTGTGAGCGCTTTTCTTTATCCGAAAGAACCGCGTAAGCCTCGTTAGCTTCCTTGAACTTTGCCTCGGCTTCTTTGTCACCCGGGTGCATATCGGGGTGATATTTTTTAGCAGTCTGTCTGTATGCCTTTTTTATTTCGTCATCGGTGGCGGTTTTTGAAACACCGAGCACCTCGTAATAGTCGCGTTTATCTTCTGCCATTGTTATGTCCTTTATATCTTAATTAAGATCGGTTTGAAAACCTCAAAAGCAGGGACAGTGCGTCTGCCCCTGCGTTTTGTGATTTTTGATTACTTGTTTTCTTCGGTCTTGTCTTCGTAATCTGCGTTGTAATAGGTTCCGTCGCTGCTCTGTGCGCCTGCGCCGGGATTTGCGCCGTCAGCACCTGCCGCGCCGCCTGCCTGCTGATAGAGCTTCTCGGAAACTGCGTAGAACGCTTTCTCAAGAGCCTCGGTGTCAGCCTTGATAGCTTCGATGTTATCAGACTTGATAGACTCGCGGAGCTTTTCGATTGCCGCGTTGATGGGAGCCTTTTCTTCCTCGGTTACCTTGTCGCCAAGCTCGCCGAGAGCCTTCTCGGACTGGAAGATGAGGCTGTCTGCACGGTTCTTGATCTCAACAGCTTCTTTGTTCTTCTTATCTTCGTCAGCAAACTTTTCAGCATCTTTAACTGCTTTATCAATATCTTCCTGGCTCATGTTGGTGGAGGAAGTGATGGTAATGTGCTGTTCTTTGCCGGTACCCTTGTCGGTAGCGGTTACGTTAACTATACCGTTTGCGTCGATGTCGAAGGTTACTTCGATCTGAGGAACTCCGCGGGGAGCTGCGGGAATACCGTCAAGAACGAAACGACCGAGAGTGGTGTTACCTGCAGCCATCTCGCGCTCACCCTGAAGAACGTGGATCTCAACAGAGGTCTGTCCGTCAGCCGCAGTGGAGTAGATCTGACTCTTCTTTACGGGAATGGTGGTGTTACGGTCGATTATACGGTTGAATACGCCGCCGAGAGTCTCGATACCGAGAGAAAGGGGAGTAACGTCAAGGAGAAGAACGTCCTTTACGTCGCCGCCGAGAACGCCGCCCTGGATAGCTGCGCCGATAG
>CAZGHD010000151.1:0-4664 GCA_964525525.1 uncultured Lachnospiraceae bacterium
AGTGAAAAGGTAAAAATCTCCCCGAACTTCGTCCGAGGAGATTTTTGGCTGGGATAGCCGGATTTGAACCGACGGATGCGAGAGTCAAAGTCTCGTGCCTTACCGCTTGGCGATATCCCAATATATTCTACGTATCCTATATATTTTAACACATATTGCCTCTTGTGTCAAGTCAGTGTGACTTGATTTTTTTCTCTCGATAATATATAATTTATGTATTCAAGTCAAAAAGGAGAATCTTTATGGGTAAATCTGAAGACAAAACCAACGTTATGCGTATTCTTGACGCAAAAAAGATAAAATATACCTCGTACGACTATGAAAACACAGGGGAGACGGTGGGGGAGGAGATCGCGCGGGTGCTCGGAAAAGACCCGCATATGGTATTCAAGACGCTTGTCACTGTCGGACGCTCGGGCGAGCATTACGTTTTTGACGTTCCCGTGCTCTGCGAGCTTGATCTGAAAAAAGCCGCGTCGGCAGTCGGGGAAAAATCTATCGAAATGATAAAACAGGCAGAACTGCTTCCGCTGACGGGCTACGTGCACGGCGGTTGCTCTCCGATAGGAATGAAAAAGTTTTTCCGCACCACCTTTGATGCCTCGGCAAAAAATTTTGAGACCATATGCTTTAGCGCGGGCAGGATAGGACGGCAGGTCGAGCTCTCTCCGGATGATCTTGCAAAAGTCATCAGATTCGGATACGCCGATATTACCAAGTGAATTTTTCTCGCAAATTCATTTTTAAGTTGAGTGTATTTCATTTTTCAGTTGTTTCATTTTCCCGCCGGCTTGTGCGATAATATAGGTACGGTACCGAAAATATTTTTATTAAGGAGTGATATCTATGACACAATCTATGGGAAAAATAATAAAAGGCCTGCGTAAAGAGCGCGGGTATACGCAGGAAGAGTTGGCGGAGATAATTGGCGTCAGTTTTCAGGCGGTTTCAAAGTGGGAAAATGATCTCGGTATGCCGGACGTGTCCCAGATAGTTCCGCTTGCGCGGGTGTTTGGTGTTCCTACTGACGTTTTATTCGCGTATGAGTACGACGAGCAGGAAAGCGTGAATAAAATAATTTCAGACGTTGAAGAATCTGACGATTCGATACTTGACCTTTACCCAAAGCTACTCAATTCCGTAAAGCTTTATCCGAACAACGAAACTCTTTTAAGATATACCTTAAAGCACGGTAAGTGGATTATGATTTCTCACTTCCGACATAAAGAGGGAGATAAAGAAAGAGCTGAAATGCTTGTTCCTGTCGCCGAAACGGTGATCCGACTGGCTAAAAGGCTTCTTGAAATAACGGGAAATACCGACATATACGCTCGCGAGGCGCTGATATATGCGTATTGCTACGTCAATAATTTTATAGCCGCGTACGAGGAAGCGGCGAAGGTCCCCGATTATAATGAAACGCACGGCAGGTTTGAGGCGTATATCTTAGCGATGGAAGGGAATATCGAGGGGAGCGTGGACAGACTTCGTAAGAATATCGCGGCGGCGCTTAATAACATCGGTACTTCTACAATGAGTCTTGCCCGCAAATACGCGAAAATGGGAAGGCAGGAAGACGCGATAGCTGTGTATCTCAAATATATTGATATATTACTTACCGCCGGAGAAGACGGTGAGTTTGAGTACCCGCTCGATACCTTGCCAACTTACTGTCTCAGAATAGCTGAACTTTACGCAAGTATTGAAAAACAAGACGAGGCGATCGACTGGCTCGAGAAAATGTTTGATTATGCAGAAAAAAGGTACGAATATTTCTCACACGAGGATAATAAGTCAAAATCTCTTATCCTCGGCGTTCCTCCGTACTACGATACTCGCGAGATATGTCTAAAATACGACGCCTGCCATTATGAGAGAATGGCTTTGGCAAGAAAAGTGTTTGATCCAATACGCGAGATGCCGCGTTTTAAGGAACTGCTTGATAAATACGCTAAATAAAAACTATCCGCCCGACTTTTAGTCGGGCGGAGTTGTTATATAATCTGGAAGTTTGTGCGTTTTTGCGTAGCAAAATGTCCGCCGCCTTTTTGCGGACAAGTCACAAACTTCGTAAGTCTGAAAATTTATTTTCAGGCTTACTCCTCGTCGAGGTTGTTCTTGGACTCTGCGATGACCTTCTGCGCGATATTGCCGGGAACTTCTTCGTAACGAACGAAGTCAAAGTCAAACGTTCCGCGACCCTGAGTCATTGCTCTGAGGGTTACGGTGTAGTCCATCATTTCAGCCTTCGGTACTTCAGCCTCTACTATGGTGTAGCCATCCTTCTTATCGGAGGGGTTCATACCGCCAACGCGGCCGCGGCGCTTGTTAAGATCGCCGATAACGTCACCAACGAGTGAATCCGGAACGGAAACTTTAAGCTCAACGATAGGCTCAAGGAGGATCGGGTTAGCCTTCGGGAGACCTTCTTTGTACGCGAGTTTAGCTGCGAGCTTGAAGGAGATTTCGTTAGAGTCAACGGGGTGGTAAGAACCATCGTAAAGGTCAGCCGCGAGGTTAACTACGGGATAGCCCGCAAGAACACCCTTCTGCATAGCTTCAAGAAGCCCTTTTTCAACTGCGGGGTAATAACCCTTCGGTACGCTACCGCCGACAACGCTCTGAGTAAAGGTAAGGCCGTCCTCAGTGCCCTGAGAGAATCTCATCTTAACGTGACCGTACTGACCGCTACCGCCGGACTGCTTCTTGTGCTTTCCTTCAACGTCGGAGCGACCCTTGATGGTCTCGCGGTATGCAACCTTGGGATCGTCAAGGTTGATGCTTACGCCGTAACGGGATTTAAGCTTGGAGGTGAGAACGTCTATATGTATATCACTCATACCGTAGATGAGCATCTGCTTGGTCTCTGCGTTGTTCTCGTACTTAACGGTCTTATCCTCGTCGAGAATCTTCGCGATACCGCCTGCGATCTTATCTTCATCGCCCTTAGCGCCGGAGGTGATAGCACGGCACATATAAGGATTCGGGAATTTGATCGGGCTGTACTCAACTGCAGCGCCGGCTGTGAGAGTATCACAGGTAGCGGTGTCAGCGAGCTTGGACGTCATACCGATGTCGCCGCAGCAAAGCTCGTCAACTTCGGTCTGCTTCTTACCGCGGAGGGTGTAGATGTGAGAGAATCTCTCATCTGCGCCGCTGCGCTGGTTGGAAAGGGACATATCCTTTTTAAGAGTACCGGACATGACCTTGAATATAGACATCTTACCGAACTGGTCGGCAACGGTCTTGAATACGTATACGGAGGTGTCACCGTCAACCTTGATCTCGATCTCATCGCCGTCTTTGGTGATCTCGTTCTTCTTTGCAGTGTGGCGCGGGAAGGACTCTGCAATAGAGTCAAGCAGGTTGTAAACGCCCCACATATTGGTAGCGGAACCGCAGTAAACGGGAACGATAGAGCCTTCTATAATACCGTCGTGGAGAGCGTTGACAGCTTCCTGGCGGGTGATCTTTTCGTCAGCAAAGAACTTCTCCATGAGTTCGTCGCTTGTCTGAGCGAGAGCCTCGTAAAGAGGAGCGTAGTACTTGTCAGCAACTGCACTGTACTCGTCGGTCATCTCGATCTCTTTTCTTGCACCGCTCTGGTCGTAGGTATAAGCGGACATATCAAGCAGGTTTACGAAAACTGCCTTACCGCGCTCCTCACTTACGGGAACGAAAAGCGGACAGAGATTGTTACCGAACTTTTCGCGGAGCTCGTTATAAACACGGCCGAAGCGTGCTTCGCTGTCGTCACACTTATTTACGAAGAAAGAACGCGGAACACCTGCTTCTTTTGCGTTGTCCCAAGCGATCTCGGTACCGACTTCAAGACCTGCCTTACCGTCGACGAGGATAACCGCCGCGTCAGCCGCGCGCAGAGCCTCACAAGACTCGCCTACGAAATCGAGGTAGCCGGGAGTATCAAGAATGTTGATCTTCATAGTCTTCCACATGGTGGAAGCGACTGCCATGGAAATGGAAAATCCGCGCTTGATCTCTTCGGGGTCGAAGTCGCAAACGGTATTTCCGTCGGTGATCTTACCGATACGATCTATATCCTTTGCGGCGAACAGCATAGCCTCAGCAAGTGTGGTTTTGCCGCAGCCGCCGTGACCCAATAGGGCAACGTTTCTTATGTCGTTAGTTAAAACTTTTGCCATTTTTATTTACCTCTCGTAAACGAATTTAATGCATAAAACAAGCATTTTGAAGAGTGTTTTTCAACCCTTAATATACATTATAACCTATTGAAATGGTAATTTCAAGTAGTGTTTTCCACTTTATGCACGGCGAAATGTAAAAATATCAAGTTGATTTTTGTGCACATTTCACAATCAGTTCGTTGGCGTGTTGAGTTTTGCTGATATTTGTAGATGGATTTTCCGCGGTAGGACTATTTTTACGCCACACCAAAATGTGCCTTTTGTGGTATAAGAACTGTGAAATATCCGCTTATGAGCGAATATTATTCAGAAAATTAACATTATTTAGAAAAATACTATTGATTTAATTCCCATAATGTAATATAATATTATTATCTATGGAAAATAATTTAGAAATATAAAGAGGTAGTAAAAATGGCACTTGTTAACACAAAAGAGATGTTCAAGAAGGCTTATGAGGGCGGATACGCTATCGGTGCTTTCAACATCAACAACATG
>CAZGHD010000152.1:0-4524 GCA_964525525.1 uncultured Lachnospiraceae bacterium
AGATAGATATTCAGGGCAAGAGCCATATGGGACTTGAGGACGGTCAGTTTGCTGTCGCAAAGGCAGTAGAGTTTGCGCTTCACAACGGACATTCAAACAGAACCGGCGCAGAGCTCGGTCTTAAAACCGGCGACCCGACCGAATTCAAGACCTTCGATAAGTTTTATGCGGCAGTTCTTCGTCAGTTGGATAATATGATCGATATTTTGGCGGATATTGCCAACACCGCGCAGGAAGCACATTCAAGATTTTTGCCCGGTCCGCTCCGCTCCGTTCTTATAGACGGCTGACTTGAAAAGGGGCTTGAATACAAAAACCGCGGCCCGCTTTACGGTCACGGTCAGATACTCGTTCAGGCATTTGCCGAGACGGCTGACTCGCTTGCAAACATCAAAAAGTATATCTACGAAGATAAGAAATACACTATGGCGGAGCTTGTCGACGCACTTGAAAAAGAATTCGAGGGCTATGACGAGATGTACCATACTCTCAAAAACAGCGAACTGAAATTCGGTAACGATATTGAGTACGTTGACTCTATCGGTGCTGACGTCATGGACCATATCAACCAGCGTCTGCTTACTATTAAGACTTTCCGCGGCGGTTACTATTCGGGTGGCTGTTCACCCTTCGTCGGAGCACCTGATTTCGGAGCGTCACTCGGCGCACTCCCGAACGGACTTAAAAAGAAAGAAGTCCTTATTGCCGACTCTATCGGTGCGACACCCGGCTGTGACGTAAACGGTCCTACCGCACTGCTTAATTCCTGTCTCAAGTTCGATCACTTGCTCCCGGGAAGCGGATTTATACTCAATCTCAAATTTGACCGCAGCATATTTAATTCCGAGAGCGGCAAGGCGGCGTTCCTGTCACTTTGGAAAAACTATTTCGACCGCAAGGGTCAGATGATTACCGCAACCGTTGTTTCTGCCGAGGAACTGCTTGACGCACAGGAAAATCCCGACGCGCACCGCGATCTTATCGTCCGTGTCGGCGGTTACTGCGATTATTTCGTAAATATCTCAAAGGATCTTCATGACAACGTTATCGCTCGTTCTGTGCTTAACGTTTAATACAGTAAATTAAGGGGACGGTACCGTCCCCTTAATTTGAAAACGCAAAAAGGAGAAAACAATGCGTGAATTTAAGACCAAGCTCCTTCCGTTTGCACGCGGATTTCTGAACTGCGAGAGCAACGACAAGCTTGAAAAAACTGTGGCAGGCATTTTGATGTCCGCAAAAGAGATGCCTATATACATAAATCCGAAAACCGGAATCTGCGACGCAAGAGTTACTGCGCCGACAGGATATTTTTACGGTACGGGAATCTGTTGCTTTTCCGATTGGGTGATGGAACTTGCCAAAGAAAATCCGGACGACAGGGAAGACTTTGAATACGTTGTAAACGCTATGGAGCCGTGGATGAAGCACGACGACGGTCAGCTTAATAAATACACCTATACCGAGCATATGATCCGCGCGAAGAGAGAAGGGCTTGCTGAAGGCGGTAACTGGGTGGGTCACGCGGTACCTAATTTTATTGATATAGCCAAATACGGTACCGATGCGCTCAGAGAAAAAATAGAATACTTCAGACAGAAAAATCCGGGAAAAGACGGTTTTTACGATGCGGTATCCAAAACTACCGAGGCGTATGATATTCTCGGTGAGCGTTTTTCCGCGCTTGCCTCTGAAATGCTCGAAAAAGAGACCGATCCCGATTCGATAGAAAATCTCAAACGTATAGTATCCACCTTTGACCACGCGCCAAAACTGCCCTGCCGAGACTTTGCCGAGGCGGTTATAGTTTTCGTGCTTGTTTTCGCATTTGACGGTGTAGATTCTCCCGGATGGTTCGATCAGTTTATGTACGATTTCTGGAAGGTCACAGAGCCCAAGCTCCGCCGTAAGTATCTTGAGGGACTTTGGGAATATTTCCACGAAACGAGAACGTGGAATCTTACTATCTCCGGCTCTGACGAGAACTGGAACGATCTTTCAAACGACCTTACCTACGAGATTCTTGACGTTGTAAAAATGTTCAAGTACGAGACGCCTAATCTTACTCTGCGCTGTCACAGAAACACTCCGGAAAGAATTTATAAGGCGGCGTACGAGGCACTTTGCGCCGGAAACGGCATACCTGCTATCTATAACGACGAGGCGGTGTGCGCCGCACTTGAAAATCAGCTCGGTATTCCACCCGTTGATTCTCACAAGTACGTAATGAACGGCTGTAATCAGATAGATATTCAGGGCAAGAGCCACATGGGACTTAACGACGGCGAACTTTCTATTGCCAAGGCGGTGGAACTTGCTCTGCGTAACGGAGTTTCGTTAAACGGCCGCGATGTTATCGGACTTAAAACGGGCGATCCTACCGAGTTTAAGACGTTTGACGAGTTCTTTTCTGCCGTTCTGCGTCAGATAGAAAACGCGGCGGACATCGGTACGGATATGTCAAACGCGTGCCAGGAGGTTTACGCCAAAGAGGCACAAAACCCCATTCGTTCCGCTATAACAGAAGGATGCCTTGAAAAAGGACTCGACTACAAATGCGGAGGTCCTATATATAATCACGGTCAGATGCTCATAGAGGGCATTGCCGATGCGGCTGACTCTGTTGCGTCGATCAAAAAATACGTGTTTGAAGAAAAACGTTATACTATGGCAGAGGTGCTTGACGCCCTTCAAAAAAATTACGAAGGATACGACGAAATGTATCACACCTTCAAGCACAGCGAGCTGAAATTCGGTAACGATATTGAGTACGTTGACAGTCTCGCCGTGGCGATGACAGATCATCTCAACAGGTATCTGCTCACTCTTGATACTTACCGCGGCGGTAAATACAGCGGCGGATGCTCTCCGTTTATGAATGCGCCGTCGTTCGGTGGAAAAATTGGTGCACTGCCAAACGGCAAAAAACGCGGCGAGAGTATGATTGCCGATTCTATCGGCGCAACACCCGGTTGCGATACAAACGGTCCTACCGCGCTTTTAAACTCCTGCCTCAAGTTTAATCACGCTCTGCCGGGTAGCGGGTTTATCCTGAATCTGAAATTCGATAAGGATATGTTCTGTTCAAACAACGGAGAAGCTACGTTTACGTCTATTCTCAAAACGTATTTTGAGGGTGGCGGACAGATGCTGACATTTACGGTCGTATCCGAGGAAGATCTTCGTGACGCGCAGGTAAATCCCGACGCACACAGAGATCTCATCGTGCGTGTCGGCGGTTACAGCGACTATTTCGTAAATCTAAGTAAATCTCTGCAGGAAAACGTTCTTGCGCGCACGAGTCTTAAAGCATAACGAAAAATTGTATTGCATAAAAACAGGCGCTGTGATATAATTTTTAAAAGGGTAATCATTACCCCGAAAGGAGAACCCTAATGTACGATTTCAAAACCAAACTTGAGCCGTTTGCTCGCGGCTTTTTGAACTGTGACAGTGAAAATAAAGGCAAAAGAACCGCCGCCGGATTTTTAGAGGCGGCAAAGGATTGCCCGATTAAAATAGACCCTAAAACCGGACTTTGCAATGCAAGAATGAGCGGTGCCATTACCTTCTCATACGGTTCCGGCGTTGATATGAACGGGGACAAGCTGAAAAAGATAATAGAGGCAAACCCGGAAGATAAACAAGAGCTTGAATACGTAAACGAACAGATCGCCCCGTATTTGGTGGACAACTGCTTTGAGGGCGTGTTTAATGACAAGCACAAGCTTGTTCAAAAAGAAGGTCACGTTTGGGGCGGCGGCTGGATGGGACATTCTGTGCCCGATCACGTAAAGATACTCCGCCACGGTACTGAATGGTTCAGAGACAGGATCGCAAAATATCGTAGTATAAACAAGGACAGCGGTGAGTTTTACGACGCGCTTGAGCTGATACTTGATTCTCTCGATATTGTCGGCGAGCGTTTGCATAAGCTTGCAGACGAGATGCTGCGTGACGCGTCCGATCCGCTTGAGATAGAGAATCTTGAAATAGTCAAGAAGACCTTCGATCACGTGCCGAAAAAGCCTTGCGAAAATTTCGCAGAGGCGGCTATAATGTTTATCGTTTTGTTTAATTACGACGGCGTGGATTCTCCCGGCTGGTTTGACCAGTATATGTATGAATTCTGGGAAAAGACCGAGCCTAACCTCCGCCGCAGATACCTTGAGTCGGTTTGGGAGTTCTTTTATAAGACGAGAACGTGGAATCTTTGTATCTCCGGATCGGATGAAAACTGGAACGACCTGACAAACGATCTCACCTACGAGATCCTTGACCTCGTTAAAACCCATAAATACGAAACTCCCAATCTCACTATGCGCTGTCACAGAAACACACCCGAAAAACTGATGAACGCAGCATACGAGGCAATCGCCTCGGGCACGGGACTTCCCGCGCTTTATAACGACGAGGCGGTGTGCACTGCTCTCGAACGACTCGGTATTCCGCCGTGTGATTCCCACAGATACGTTATGAACGGCTGTAACCAGATAGATATTCAGGGCAAGAGCCATATGGGAC
>CAZGHD010000153.1:0-4522 GCA_964525525.1 uncultured Lachnospiraceae bacterium
GAAATGATCGTCAGGACTCATCGGCACGGTCATACCGTACATCTTGTATTTTACACCGTAGTTGAACATATCGCATATGATATACACGTCATGTCCGCGAAGAGACTCGTTGATAATACCCTTACCTTCGCCACTGCCGAAACGAGGGCAATCAACCTCTACCGTAAATTTGCTGTCAGTGTCGTGTCTGCGCCATTCGCGAAGATAGCTGTCAACCTGTGCGACAAATTCCTCGCAGCCTTTCATGGCTATTACACTCAAGTCACCGTATAAATTTTCTCCCATTTTGCTCCTCCTGATTTTTTAAGCGGGCGTTCCCGCTATTTTTTTGGTTTGCCGGGAAAATCAGTTGAATTTTGAACTGATTTATGTTAAAATAATAACATCAATTTTAAATATCGCCTCAGAGGCGGGAAGGTATAATTATGAAAAACAAAAACGTTGAATTTTTCCTCATAAAACTTCTTATACTTGCGATAGTGGACGCGCTTTTGGTTGCGCTTTACTTTGTGGTAGGCGCCGTGTTTGGAGTGATAGGACTCAAAGAGCTTACCGGTGAGAGCTCGGCAAAAGCGATCCAGCTTGGTATCGTATTTATAGTGTTCCTTGTTTACAGCTTCTTCCGTGCGTACAAATTTAAGATACACGGCGACGGAAGCGACGATCCTATCGGTTTGTTTGCTCTCAAGGAGGGTGTGATCTACGCCGCGTTTATGCTTCCGTTTCTTGCGGTCGCGCTTATTTGCGGAGTGAACGGACTTCCCGCGTGGCTTGAGGCGGCTTACGCTCCCCACCTGCTTATGGCTCACGTAAGCTCAAGCGCAGTTGTGGGATTCGGTGTGCCGATACTTATTTATACCGCGGGAGTTACCTCGGTGCGTATAATTGCTTTGAATCAGTACAAGCCCGAGCCCGAAAAAGCTGAAGAAACCGAAGAATAAAACGTATTGCCGTTCGGTATGATCGTCAGATTATGCCGAACGCTTTTTTTATGTCCTCGATTTCGTTGGCGTTAAAGGAAACTATGTTGCCGCCCATTTCGATTGCATCTATCAGCACCTTTGCGCTGTGTTCAAGCACCTCGAGGCGGTCAAACGCCTGGAGCTGTGTCTTACCGCAGACGATAGCGCAATTGTTTTCTATAAGGCATACGGGGCTGTCCTGAGACAGCTCTTTTGCAAGCAGTTTAGGCTGCATTGAATACTCGAACGGGAATTTCATAACGTCGCGCAGGACGGCATAGCTTTCGGGAATGGTGCGGGTGGAAAAATCCGCGTCTGTTATCGCAAAAGCCATTATGTGAGGCGGACGCGCTATCATTATGCTGTTAACGTCGGGGTTGTTCTTGTATATTTCATTGCAGAGGAGCACCGAGCGGGAAGGGTACCTGTCCTTTTCCTTTTTGTTGTCCTTTACTCGGACGAGATCCTCCGGTGTGAGATACTTTCTGTCGTATGCGTGCGGGGTGACGATTATCGACCCGTCAGAGAGTCGGGTGGAAATGGTACCATGTGTACTCGAGAACAGGCCGTGATCGTACGCACGGTTGATAAATCTGCACATTTCACGTCTTACGTCAAGCTCCTCGCTTGAATAAGGCGATGGGATGAAATCATCGAGGGTTTCCGAGGGTTTAAGTCTGTACTCGGCGATATGTTTGTCGGAAAGCTCCTTTGGCGGAGTTTTTGTGAGGCGGTTGGCGTTGCGCTCGAGACTCGCGCAGTAGTTCAGCGTTTCAAACATTATGAACGCTTCAAACAGGTCGTTCGCTCCGACGACTACGCCGTGATTTGCCATCATTACCGAGTTGTGTCCGCGTGCGAACTCGCGTGTGATCTTTTCGCCGAGCAGTTCACTGCCGGGAACGGCGTATTCCGACATCGCAACCTGACCGCAGATGTACTCCGCGTCCGGAATGAGTGCGGTGTTCGGGACTTTTCCGAACAGGCTGAACGCAGAGAGCACGGATGGATGCGCGTGAAGAACTGCCTTGATGTCCGGACGGCAGTTATATATAGCGAGGTGGAAAGGGTATTCGCTTGACGGCTTGTGTAAGCCTTCAAACGAACCGTCCGGCATTATACGAACTATATCTTCTCGGCTCAGAGCACCCTTGTCGGTGCCGCCGGGGGTTATCCAAATTACACCGTCCTCGTCGCGGATGGAAATATTCCCGCCCGAGGTAGTGGTCATACCGTAATCGTATAAACGGCTCATTATCATAACGATCTTGTCAGCCGGATGCAGCATATGAAATTTCATCAGCTTTCAGTTAGTTACCTTTCGGGAGCTTTATATAAGTCCAAGAGATTTTACGATGAATATTCCGATAAACATGGTGAACACGCTCAAAACGGTGGTGTAAAGCAGTATCTGGGATGCGAGATTATAGTCGCTGCCCATATTCTTTGCCATTATGTAACTGCTTACCGCTGTGGGGCTTGAGAACAGTATCAAAATGATTCCAAGCTCAACTCCGCGGAATCCAACCAGTGCCGCAACCGTTACCATAACGATCGGAACTAAAACTGTCTTACAAAGCGAAGACGCGATTGCGGGGACGAAGCTCTCTTTTATGTGCTTCGGCTCAATGTTTGCGCCGAGACTCATCAGCGCGAGCGCAAGGGTTGCGTTGCTGACGTAACCGAGGCTGCCCTCAAGAATTACGGGGAGTTTAAGTCCGGTCAAAAGGAACAGCAGTCCGATAACCAGCGCGATAATAAGCGGGTTTTTGATGATGTTCAGAATTATAGTTTTGATAAGCTCTCCGGGGGACAGCTGTTTGTTTTTCGGTGCGAACACGCTGAGAGCGATAACCGCGAGAATGTTAAAAGTAATAACGGTTATCGGAAGCACCATCGCAACCGGACCTGCGGCAGACTCGCCGAACATATTCATTACGACAGAAGTGCCGAGTATCGCGAAATTGGAACGGTAAATTCCCTGTATTGCTGCGCCGCGCTTGGCGTTATCGCGGCAGAATATCGGAACGAAGATACACAGCAAAACGAATACCGCAAGTATACCGCCGATACAAAATCCTACGAATCGGAAATCAAAGGACGATATTGCCTCGGTCTCGACGAGATCGAGAAAGAGCATTGACGGGAGCGCGATGTTGAACACGAATTTGTCAGCACCCGCAAAGAAAGAGGCATCCAAAACCTTTTTGTTTTTAAGTATCCATCCGAGTACGACGATTAAAAAAATAGGGACGATCGTGTTCACGCTGTATAGCAAATTTTCTACCAAATCCGTCCCTCTTTTCTGTATTTATAATATTATAAATATATTATAGTCCAATATTGCAGAAAAATCAATATAAATAATGCATAATGTTGATAAAGAAAAAATAAAAAGCGGTGCACAAACCGACGAGTGCACCGCATAACGTTATATCCTATTCAATTTTTTCATAAGCGGAACGGGGTCGTTTGCCGTGATAAGGTCAGCACCGCATTCAATGCAAAATTCTACGTCCTCGTCGTTGTCAGCGCAGTATGCGTGAACGGGAAGACCTTTTGCAAAATAGAACGGACGGAGCTCAGAACGCATAAATTTCATTGAAAGACCGATTTCCACGTAGTAGTCGTAGGAATCATCCTCAAATTCTCCCATCTGAATGTCGGGATAACCCATTGTGCGTCCGTTGTATTCGGTCTTAAGATACTTAATTATCCTTGCGTTAAATGCGTAGAAATAACAACGGTCAAAAAATCCGTATTTTTTGAGCAGAGCAACGGTAAGGTCTACCGTTTCTTCGGTATAGTTTTTTATCTCAACTCCGAGTAGGATATTCGGGTGATTTTCAGCGCAGTAGATGAGAAGCTCCTCAAGAGAGGGAACCTTAATACCCTGACCGACGAATGAATCACCGAATTTATCGGTATAAGCGGGCTCGAGCTCTCTGAGCTCGTCAAAGGTTAAGTCGCCTATAAAATGATCCTTACCGCAGGTACGCATTGTGTTTCCGTCGTGCATAAGCACCGGCACCTTGTCCTTGGTCAGCCACACGTCAAACTCTATCGCGTCAACGCCGAGCTCTATTGCGGCTTTGTAGGATATCATTGTGTTTTCGGGATATTTTGCGGCGTAACCGCGGTGACCTTCAACAACTATTTTTTTCATATACAGACCTCTTTTCAAGCTGTGTTTTTTTAGATTATAAAATAAACTTCGCATTTTGTCAATATCACACTTGACTAATCAGCAAAATTAATGTAAAATAATAAAAAATATTAAAATACGGAGATGCGACGACATGGAATATTTGTACGTTGAAAAAACAGAGCTGATATACACCAACATCAGCAAACCCAATGCTCCCACCATTAACATACCCTACAGCACGATTACCACTGTGTTTTACGGTATTCGTACCAAAAAACTGTTATTCGGACTTATCAAGCTTCCGGAGCGCTATCTTTCTATAAACGGTAGTATGGGTAATTTCTCTATTACCGAAAAAGAAGCCGGCAAAGATGTGTTCGAGAAATATCTTGCCGAGCTTGAGGAGTTCACT
>CAZGHD010000154.1:0-4363 GCA_964525525.1 uncultured Lachnospiraceae bacterium
TTGGAATAAAGCAATGACGAACACAGGAGTTTTTCAAGACCGCCTCGTTATGACCACTTCGATAACCCTCCGAGTAGATATTTAATTGTAAGTTACTGCGTATAACGGTTTTCAAGACGCGTGCCCTTCCGAAAATACAGTCGAAATGTTCGCCTCGTGAACTCGGCTCCATTCCTTCTTATTTTCGTTACACGCTTCAAAAAACGATACTTAATCGTTTTTTGTGCGCTTACCCGTTATGACCGCTTCGATAACCCTCCAAAAGGTCATTTTCAGAGTAACATATAAATAATATCACACCTTTTTGGCAAAGTCAAGATAAAAATTAAAGAAATTTTCAAAAAATAAGGAAAACTTTTGATTTCCATCTTGATTTTTTGCTCCGTGTATGCTAAAATATTAATGCTTTTGTATTTACGGCATTTTTATGCCGTTTGGGGGCATACATTCAGATGTCCTGCGTCACATCCCCGTTGGACGCGACTTTTAATTAAAATATTTTCGGGGAGAAAGGATTTCGCACGGCTTGTCCGCGCGGGTATTTATATATGTTTGAAACTATTCTCGGTATACTTCTTATCGTAATGTCTTTGTTCCTCATCGTTGCCGTTCTTATGCAGCACGGTAAATCTCACGGCCTTTCCGGTACTATCGCAGGCGGCGCAGAGACCTTCTTCGGTAAAAACAAGGGCGCATCTGTTGACAGTATGCTTTCTAAGGTTACTACCATAGTGGCTATCGTGTTCACTCTCGTAGTTATCATTACTTACGTTGCACAGGACAACGTTGCATCTTCTTCTCACGACCACAGTCATGACACTACCGCTGCGGTTACTACTGTTGCAGACACTACTGCTGCTGCAGATACCACCGTCGCTGACACCACTGCGGCTGACACTACCGCTGCTGAGTAATTAATCTATATTCTTTTTGACCACAAACGGGGAGCATAATAATACCGACTGATAGGTGCGGTTGTTGTTGGCTTCCCGTTGTTTTTTGGAAGGTTTTATATGGAAAAAGCTATACGAATCAAAATAAAATCAACTCAATACGATATCGACGGCTTTGGCAGTGAGCTGTTTTTCTCGGAGGACGGTGTTCCGCATACCGAAAAGAAAGATTCTCCGCACGACCGCACTTCAAAAAAATCTCCTCCGACCTCAAACACGATAGAGCTTGAAAGCGACGGCGTGATGAGGCTGAAGGATGGCAGGCTGGAGATCTCGTACGAGGAGACCGAGCTTACCGGTATGGCGGGCTCAACTACTGCAGTGTCTTTTGAAGAATCTGCACCCGGGCTGGTGAGTATGATCCGCGAGGGAAGCGTAAACACCGTTTTGATATTCGAGGAAAACAAGCGTAATATCTGTGCATACGAGACCGAATATATGCCGTTTGAGATATGCATCCACACCTACGACGTGGATAACCGCATTACCTGCGACGGCGGTACGCTGTCTCTTGACTACGTGATCGAAATTCACGGCAGCGCAACCGAACGTACCAAATTTACTCTTGAGGTAAGAACCATATAAGGAGAAATGGAAAATGAAAAAGAACGTTATTCTTTTCGGAGATTCTATCCGTATTCAGTATTGCGAAAAGGTAAAAGAGCTTCTCTCCGACATCTGTGACGTCAGATACCCTGCCGACAACTGCGCGTATACGCTTAACACTATCTGGAACGTGCGTAACTGGGTCAAGGAGATCGGATTTGAAAATATAGACCTTATACATTATAACAACGGTATATGGGATCACCATCGCAATCTTGCGGACGGTGAACCGCTTTCAAGTGTTGAGCAGTATCTTTACCTCAACCGCCGTTTGCACGCTCACCTCGCTACTTATACCGATAAGCTGATCTGGGCTACTACTATTCCGGCAAGTCCCACCCGCGATCATACAAAGTCAATATATGCGGCTGTGCCTAATGACGTGTGGAACCGCGAGGTAGATCTTTATAACAACGTAGTTGCAGGATACCTTACCTCAAAAGGTGTATGGATAACCGATCTTTACAAGGTTATCGGCGCGGATCTGATTAACAATATCTGCGAGGATGGAATCCATATGTCAGAACAGGGCACCGAGCTTGCCGCAAAGGCTGTTGCTGAAAATATAAGAAAACGCCTGGAGGCGTAACGAAAACTTAAAGGAGGGACGCAAAGTGACCGATACCGAATATAAAGCGCGGCTTCTATCCGGTGGGAACGGAGCGTTCCTGTTTTTCGGAGAGGAGGACTATCTCCGCCGCCATTGGCTCGCGCAAACGAGAAAAACTCATATCCCGGAGGGTGACCTGTTCGACCACACGGTGCTGTCCGGAGGAGACTCGATCTCCCGCCTTGCGGACGCGATAGCCCAGCCGCCTTTTATGGCAGACAAAAGGCTGGTAGAGCTCCACGAGGTGAACTATTCCTCTTTGTCAGACGAGGACGTAGAAACTCTGGTTGAATGCGCGCGCGAGGTAAAATCGCAGGGCGACGTGGTGCTTATTCTGGTTACCCTTCCGGCGGAATTTGATGCCGGAATCCTCCCCAAAAAGCCGTCTTCAATTTATAAAAAGCTCACCGAAACTTTTGAGCCTGTTAATTTTGAGCGAGTGACCGCAGGAAAACTGTCCGCGTGGGCAGGACGGCATTTCGCGCACGAGAAGATAATTGCCGAGCCGCTTCAGCTTGACCTTTTGGTGGAGAGATGCGGAAGCTCCATGACCACTCTTGCAGGCGAGATAGACAAGCTGTGCGCTTATATAAAATCAAACGGCAAGGAAAGGCTTACCAAAGAGGATATTTTGCTCGTTTCCTGCCAAAACGTTGAAACTGACACCTTTGCGCTGTCAAACGCGCTGCTCGCGCGCAACAAAGACGCGGCGTTTGAGGCGCTCAGAGAGATGAAGATAAATCACGTCGAGCCGATAGTTGCAGTCGCGGGAATAACCCGCGCCTTTTGCGAGCTTGCGGAGGTAATGAAGTTTGCCGAGTGCGGACTTTCAAAGGCAGAAATATCCTCAAAGACCTCTATGCACTCGTACAAGGTCGGACTTTGTATGGACGCGGTGCGCCGTTGGGGTGAGGATAGAATATACCGCTCGCTTAAATTGTGTGCGGACGCGGACGAGGCAGTCAAATTTGCGCGGCGCGATTATATGGCGGCAGAGCAGCTGCTTGCTGAGCTTTTCGGGTGATCGGCATGGAAAAATTAAAGATACGTTACCCGATAATAGTCGAGGGCAAGTACGACAAGATAAAGCTTGATTCTATCCTCGATGCAAACGTTATAAAGACAGACGGATTCGGCGTGTTCAAAAAGGACGAGCTGTCCGCTTTTATCCGCAGACTTGCCACAGAGTGCGGAAAAATAATAGTCCTGACCGACAGTGACGGAGCGGGGCGGCTTATCCGCTCTCATATAAAGAGCATGGTTTCTCCGCAGAATCTCATAGACCTGTATATTCCGGATATAAAGGGCAAGGAACGCAGAAAAAGCGCGCCGTCAGCGGCGGGGCTTCTCGGTGTTGAGGGTATGGAGGCGGAACTTCTGCGGGAATTATTTCTCCCGTATTCGGGAGATGAGGCACCGTCAGCACGCGGAGATATGACGAAAGTTGATTTTTACGAGGACGGTTTGTCCGGCAAGGACGGAGCGCAGGAGCGGCGCGAGCGTCTTTGCGAGATGCTTTCTCTGCCGCGTGAGATGAGCGCGGGCGCACTTCTTGCGGCGCTGAATATGCTAAAAACCCGTGAGCAGTATAAAGAACTGATAGAAAAATTAAATGAGGGAAAATCAGATGGAAAATAAAGAAAAATCATTTTTCAGAAACGCAATAGACGCGTTAAAGGATAAAAATATTCCGTTAACTCAAAAATTACCGGCTATGCTCGGCCGCCATTACGATTTCTTTTTGTATGTTTTCGTAGGCGGATTGACCACCGTTCTTAATCTGGCGATATATTACGTGCTTGTCAACGCGGCGGACGTTGACCCGTATACGAGTACGGCTATTGCGTGGTTCTTTGCGATGATCTTCGCGTTCTTTATCAACAAGATCTGGGTTTTCAAGGATAAGAGCTGGAAGTTCGGTCACGCGATGTATCAGTTTTGGACCTTTGCGGCGGCGAGACTTATCTCGTTCGGTATGGAGGAGCTTTTGATGTTCGTCGGAATAGAGCTTTGCCATATAAACGAAAATATCGTAAAAATTCCGATCCAGGTGCTCGTGGTGCTTATCAACTACGTTGCAAGTAAACTTGTGATTTTCAAGAAAAAAGATAATAATTAATAATAAAAATCCCGTTAAGTGAAGGGTTTTCGCTCAAAGGGACAAAAATTGACCAATGGGTGAAAGCCGGTACGG
>CAZGHD010000155.1:0-4331 GCA_964525525.1 uncultured Lachnospiraceae bacterium
AGCCGCAGTCATATGTATTAGGGTGGAGAAACCACCCTTTACATATTACCACTTGCGTGACGATAGAATTGAATAACACGGAAAGGTGATATTATGAAATACAGAGAAACTATAGAAGAATCCAAAGAATACAAGCAAAAATACGTTAGCAGTCTGGAAAATTTTATCAGAGAGAAAGAAAAGCAGGCAGAAGAAAAAAGAAAAGAGTACTGCAGGGATAT
Source organism: uncultured Lachnospiraceae bacterium (assembly GCA_964525525.1). Lineage (GTDB taxonomy): Bacteria > Bacillota > Clostridia > Oscillospirales > CAG-272 > RGIG2161. The sequence goes on from CAZGHD010000155.1 coordinate 222, forward strand.
TTTCACCGACCCCGAGCGATATAGAGAAAACTTCAAAAAATCCCTCGGCTGGCCGCTTGTAAACCACTGTGACGATTCAATTCCGAATGTTACCTCCAAACTGCTTTCAGAGGAGGACGGGTATTCGATCTACCGTATGTCTTTTGAGATACTTGACGGCGTAGAGCTGTCTGGAGTATATTTCAGGATGAACGGAGATGGGAAAAGACCGCTTGTGCTCGTTCAGCACGGGGCTGTGGGAACTCCCGAGCTGGTTGCGGGAATATACGGTGACACGACCAACTATAACGATATGCTTCAAAGAGTGACAAGGCGCGGGATAGACGCCTTTGCGCCGCAGCTTCTTTTATGGTCGGGACAGTATGAGGTTCCCTACGACAGGGGAGATTTTGACGCAAGACTGAAAAAATTGGGAAGCTCGATAACTGCACTCGAGGTTTACTGCTTTACAAGAATAATTGATTATTTTGAGGCGCAGAGCCACATATCCACCTTTGGAATGATAGGGCTGTCTTATGGAGGACTTTACACTCTTTTTACAGCGGCAGTGGACCCGAGAATAAAATCCTCAATCGCAAGCTGCTTCTTTAATACAATGGGTTGTGTTTCTCACGGAGATTTGAAGTATTTTTGCTCCTCTGAGCAGTTTGATGCGGAAGTAGTCTGCCTTGTGTATCCTCGCAAGCTGTGCATCGAGCTTGGGGAAAAAGACACGATATTTGATTACAATCAGGGTCTGAAGCTGTTTGAAAAAATAAACGAGCTGTCAGAAAAAGTCGGAACAGACTGGATAAGACTTGAAAGCTTTGACGGAGATCACGAATTCTGTAACGACGATCTTTCAATCGAGCGGATGATAAAGGATATTTCGTGTTAGAAACAAGGAGAAATTCTGTGAAAAAACTCAAGGTTGCTGAAATTCGTCTTGGTCTTGCCCGTTATTGTAAATTTCCCGAAGGTATTGATAATATAAAAGATTTCGTTGCATTTATCAACAACAACTATAATTCTTTTGTGGAATTGGAATTGTTTGTTGAACAAGGCTGTGTTGCGCCGTTTTTTATTGAAGAAGATTTGAAAACGGAAATACAGTATTGGAATACGTCAAGAATGGGGTTAATTAAAGAAGACGAAATTTTTATATTACCGCGCACGGAATATGAAGAAGAACTGAAAAAGGTTATTGAGGAAAAATGCATAAATTGTGTGCACTATTCTGAAGACTACTGTAAACAGGATTTTAAACCTTATATTGAACATATTGCATTAAACGGCGAATGTTATGATTACGAAAATAAAGGCTGACGTTTTTGATTTCTATTTTGGAAGCGTATCGATTTATCATGTTTTTTTTCGGGTTGTCGAGGACATCGCCCCCTTTATGAAAAGCACTCCAAGGAGTGCTTTTTTACATAAATCGACATAAATCGACGAAAAATAATTCCGGGATATTGCATTGGTACTAACGATGTGGTATAATAATCACGAGGTTATTGCCGTGGGGTGGGTTATCACGCACTCAAATTCAAACTGAAAATTCGACCGAGTGAGTTTTGGGTCTGTACGGTGAACTCATTTGAATTAACCCAAAGGAGATTATTATGTCGAAAACAAAGAAACAAATCGCTCTTACCGTAGTTATTGTCGTTTGTGCGGTACTTTATGTTTTACTTGGCGTACTCAGCTTGATAACTAAATCTTTCCCGGCCAACGCTATATTACATATTTATTTGCGTATGCTGATTGTTCCGGTGTTTATTAAAATTTTTCGCAAGTGCTTTTGTGGGCAGATAACTCACAGTATGAATAAAGCGCTCGTCTTATGCAGTTCCGTTATTTTTTTGGATATGGTGATTATAGATGCGGTAAGGTACGTTTTAAGTCACGGCGTTTCTACGGTTCTTTTCTTGCCGGTTTGCATTCCTATATGTTTTATGATTACAATGATTTATTCTTCTAAAGATACGGGTAGAGATAAAAAGTCAGAGAAAACATTGACGTATCTTGTGGGAATACCGCTTTTATTGTTATCACTGTATCTTGAAGTATTATCATTTGTGCAAATCTGGTCTGTATAATTAATTTCGTTAAAGGAGACAAAATGGGAAAGCGTATATTTTATTTGGATTTTTTGCGCGGGTTTGCGATTATTATGGTACTTATACTGCACAGTATAAGCGGGTACATAGTCAGGGCGGATCTTTTTTCTACAACGTCTTGGTACGCCAACCTGCTTTTGAATGCGTTTGCGCGCACCGGCGTTCCGATATTTTTTATGATAAGCGGCTGTCTTATCCTGTCGTCTGACAGCACCGGGAATTTCGGTGAGTTTTATAAAAAAAGGCTCATGCACGTTGCCGTTCCGCTTGTGTTTTGGAATATAGCGTATTTTGTGTGTAAATGCATCGTCGGGCATATCGAATTTGACGTAAGAATATTACTGTCCGATTTTATTAACTGCGGCAGTGAATATCACCTTTGGTATCTTTACACATTGATAGGCATTTATCTGATTGCTCCGTTTTTGAAGATACTCGTTGACCGCTGCAGTATGAAACAGCTCGTTTGGCTGCTTGTTTTAATGATGCTTTGCACGACCATACGTCCGTTTATAAATACGGTTACGCCGTCCGGTGTTTACGTATATCTTTTTGAGCCTTTGTTTAACGGATATATCGCTTGCTTTTTAATGGGTTATATACTCTCGAAAATAAATTATGACCGCAAGGTCGTACTCGCGTTTTTGATTGCAGGCGTACTCGCTTTTGCGGGCTCTCTTCTTTTGAATCACACAAGCTCGTCAAGCGCGGGAATAAATCTGGTTGCCAACAGCGGATACAGCCTTTGCCATTACGTTTTGGCGGCGGCAATATTCGTGCTTTCAAAATTCGTGTTTGAAAAAAGAACTTTTCTCAAAGGCTTTACATCGACTTTGGCGAGATGCAGTTTCGGTATCTATCTGATTCACGCCGCGGTGATAGATGTTGTATCAAAATATTTTATGATAGACGCGTCACCGATAGTTTCTTCCGCTTATGTGTTTGTTATTTCTTTTGTAGTTTCCTTTGCGATTTCCTTCCTGTTGGGCAAGATAAAATACGTTAAAAAGATCGTTTTATAGTTGAGGATAAAATATGAAGCTTAAAAAATCCAATCTTTTAGAAGTATTTGTCTGGTTATTAGTATATTGCGCGCTTCAATTGTTGGGGTATTTTATATCGAGAAGAACGTTTATCTGGCTTTCTCTCTTGATGATTTTGGGTATTGTTATTGCTTATTTTACTGTGCGCCGTATCGATAAAAATGGACTACTGTGTATTCCTATACTTTGGCTGATAGGGCCGAGTTCTATTCATTTTTGGTATTTGACATTGGATTATACATACGTAAACGGCGATGGATTTTTTTATGAGAGCATTATAATCGGAGCTATTATCGGTGTATTGCTTACCGTTATCTTTTTTTGGAAAGGCAAGAAGATATCTGAGCGTATCGGCATAATGGTACTGTGGGCTATACTTTGCTCTGTTTCTTTGTTCGCGCTGTTTACTAATCTCAACTATATACTTGATTTCAGCGAGCCGCAGTGTTACTCAGCGGTCATTGAGGGTAAAGATGTCGATTATAACAGAAAATCTCCCAACAGTTATGGGTTCAAGGTAACTGCAGACGGAAAGAGCTTTTATTTGGACGTTTCACGCAGTGAATATCGTAAGTATGATGTTGGAGACACGTACAGATTTAAAAAGTATAACGGCACTTTCGGGAAACCGTTTTTCGTCCCGTGGTACTTTGATTAGAAAAATGCAAAAAAATGAAATTTATTTTACCTTTTCTGTTGCGTTTTGCGCGAAAATATGAGATAATATAAGGGTTGAATTTAAAACATTGGAGGTCTTATTGTGGGAGAAAACAGAAGTAATTTTTCCGGCAAGATAGGTTTTGTGCTCGCGGCAGCCGGAAGTGCCGTGGGACTTGGTAATATATGGCGTTTCCCGTATTTGGCTGCTAAATACGGCGGTGGTATTTTCTTACTCGTGTACATTATTTTGGCGGTTACTTTCGGCTTTACTCTGATGATAGCTGAAATAGCTATCGGACGAAAGACGG
>CAZGHD010000156.1:0-4270 GCA_964525525.1 uncultured Lachnospiraceae bacterium
CAATATGGCGGGCGGCCGCTTCTGGGGCTCGCTGTTCTTCCTGTTTATGTTCTTTGCGGCGATGACCACCGTTATCGCGGTGTTTGAGAACATCCTCGCCTGCGTGCGCGAGATCACCGGCTGGAAGAGAATCCGCGCCTGCATCATCTGCGGAGTTGTTGTACTCGTGCTTTCCGTTCCCTGCGCGCTTGGATTCAACGTGTGGTCGGATTTCGTCCCGTTCGCGTCCGGCTCGTCGGTGCTCGACCTTGAGGACTTTATAGTTTCAAACTGTATGCTCCCGCTCGGCGCGCTGTGCTACGTTCTGTTCTGCGTCACGAGATACGGCTGGGGCTTTGACAACTTCCTCGCGGAAGCTAACACCGGCAAGGGACTCAAGTTCGGACGGTGGATGAAGCCGTACGTAACCTACGTTCTGCCGCTGGTAATATTCGCGCTTTTCATCATAGGCATACTCAATTTCCAGTTTGCCGATGATTTCACCATCCTCGGATGGATAAAATCGTTTTTTGCATAAAAAAATCGGCAGGGATATTATTTCCCTGCCGTTTTTAATGTTTTAGTTTCGCGATAAATCGTTCGTGCCGGTGCGGCGGGAGCGAGCCCCCGCCCTACGAGATATCGGGGATTTTAATAGGTTACCGTAGGGGCGATTATTAATCGCCCGTTTTTGTTTAACGATAACCCGTTCATACCGATGCGGACGTGCAATGCACGCCCCTACAAGGTTTGGTGTAATTGCAAAAGGTGGTTGTAGGGGTTGGTCGCGACCAACCCGCCGTTTTTATTTTGCGGAATTTCAAACGATATTGTAGGGCGGGTGAGGCTTCGGAATGAACTTCGTCCATTCACCCGCCGTCCCCTACAAGGTTATATATAAATATCCCTATGGGAAAATTATGAAAATGGGTTGGGGCCCCATTTCTCACATCAGATAAATCTGATGTGCTGATTTTTACAAGGCAAGGCAAACCTGTATTTTATCAGCGAGTATATGTCTCTACGCCTTGCCCGTTTTTGTTTCGCGATAATTCGTTCGTGCCGATACGGCGGGAGCGAGCCCCCGCCCTACGAGATCGGGGATTTTAATAGGTTACCGTAGGGGTTGCCCCCCCGCCGAGATCCTTCGGCTCGCCCCATAAAGGCGTCATTCTGAGGGAGAATGACCAAAGGTCATTCGACTCGAACCCGACCAAAGGGAGGGCGCCGTTAGGCGGAATCTCCTTTATGGGGCACCGCTCAGGATGACACGGCGGGAATTTTCGTTTCACGATAACCCGTTCGTGCCGATACGGACGTGCAATGCACGCCCCTACAAGGTTATATATAAATTTATTTCAAATGGTAGTTGTAGGGCGGGGGCTTGCTCCCGCCGTCTTCATTTCACGGAATCTCATCTCCCGCACTATTATTTATATCAGCTCGAAAATTGCCTCGTAAAGCCTGTCAAAAAATCCGTCCTCTCTCGGATATTCGGTAAAGGTAATGTCACAGCCTGCCGCTCGGTCGAGCAGGGCAACGGCTGAGTCCTTACCGATTTTCTCCGCTAAAAGTTCAAGCACGCGCATATCCTCAAGCGCCTCGGAAAACACCTTGATCCTCAGCGACGGGATAACCCCGTCACGGTACGGATAAACGCTGAACGCGTCGCCTGACGGGAATGCACACCCCGCGTCGGTGGTGGTGTACGGGTCAATTTTACGCTTTGAATACTGTGAATTATAAAAATTATATCCCCAGTGCAGAAAGCCTTTCATTCCGAATTTGAACATTTGAACGCCTATTATTCTGTTTCTGCGGGACGGCATTGCGAAAAATCTGTTTGCAAGCAGCTTTGACTGCGAACAACAGTAGTAGCACCACATATTCTCGATTTTCGCCTCGATAAACGGCTCGAGTGCCGAAGTCGCAGCTACGGGTATTTCCACAAGCCCCTCCTTTAAGAACTCGAAATGCGAGAGCGCGTCGATATGTCTGCACCCTTTTACAAGCGGCATGAGAATATCGTGGGCGGCTTTGTAGCTTTCAAGGTGATCGCTGTGCGGCTCGTCCGAAACGTGAACGTATATCCTCTCTCGTTCAACACCGCACAGACTGAAGGTATCAAGAACCGTCGGAACAAAAAGGGACAGAAATCTTGCGTATTCGGGGTCGCGCGCCTCGACCTCCCAACCGAATATCTTTTTCCTCTCGCCGTCTGCCTCAGCAACTATTTTCGGGGTTGCGTATGCTCCCCACTGAGTGAAAAAGTGGCTGAGCTCAAAATATTTTATGCCGCAAGCCTTCGCTATGCCGATAAATCTTTTCAGTTTTTCGGTGCCGAATGTGTAAGTGCCGCCGTTTTTGAAAACGTCTATTAGCTGAACGGTAGTTCTTTCTCCGCCGACCTCGGTGTCAAGCGGCGGGGTGAAAAGAGGAGTCAGAATAGTGTTCATGCCGTGCTCTGCCGCAAGGCGCATATATTTTTCAATAAGACTCCAGTGCTCCTCTGAAAATACCTCGACTCCGTGAACGTCCGCGATGCAGTCGGTGTGAAACCATTGGGTAAACACGAGAGTTTGTTTTGGCAGCACCGCGTCCCCAATCTTCACCGTGAATGTTTTTTTCGATACTTTCTTCTCCCCATCGCAGAGGGAAAAGAGCACGGAGTATTCACCTGCAGAGATGTCGGACGGAATATTTATGCTTATCCACAGGGTGTAGTATTCTCCGCCTGAGAGAGAGATGTTATTATCCTCTTTCGGGAAAAGCGGATCCGGAAAAATCCCGGCATCGGCAGTTATGTAATCATCGTCGTGTCTGTCGGGATACGCGGAAAGCTCAGACGGCACGTAGCCGACCCTAAATATTTTCGTGTACTCTGACAGATCGGATTTTAGCTCAAAGGAAAACTCTCCGCTTCCCATAATAGTTATCTGATATGACAGAGACTGACCCTTAATGCAGGAGCGTCCTTTAGTTTCCTTGCCGTATATGACGTTCGGAAACACCTTTGAAAGAGAGGAAATCTGACGTACCTCGGTTATTTTGTTCATAGCACTCTCCTTTCGGATTTACTTGATTAATTTTATCACATATAGCAGGAAATTTCAAGGTGAGGGTTACCGTTTTCACGCCCATACGCTGACGCTTAGAACAAAAAAAACAGGCCGGATCACGTTGAGTGTCCAGCCCATTTTTCAGGATATAATCATTTGGCGATATGCCTCGCCGTGCTCAAGAGTTTCCCCTATTTCGCCGTATTTGACAGGCGCTCTATGATATTTTTAAACTCGGAGTCACCATGGAGGAAGGAGTATCTCTCGCCGCGAAGCTCTTCTATAAGGTCGTAGCTTCTGTTATGACAGTCGTGCCACCATCTGCCGCCCGCCACCATACCGCGCAAAGCAAGCGAGGTGTGCACCGTGTTTTCGTCATAGCTGTCAAATTCGACGGCAAACGCGGCGGCATTTGACAGATATTCGAGCGTTCTTTCCCTATCCTGCTTTTTCGCGTATATATCTGCCATGTTGGTATAGTGAGTTTCAATAAACTGCGCGAAAAAGCAGTAGTCTTTGTCAGGTATAAACATTTTTATCATGTCTATTGCCATTTGATGCATAGCGAGCTTTTCGTCATCTGAATATACAGGCGTTCCGTCATCGTATTTTGATTTTATAAGTCCTGCAAAGTTATACGCAACGGCGTGAAAGAACTGCCCCTCCACCTCAGTGCGCAGAACTTCAAACCGCTTTGTGCCTTTGTATATACGAGCCAGCAGTTCTCCACTTGTGAATGAACTCTCCTTTTCCTTTGCAAGCGTTTCTGCTTCCTCTGTGCGCCCGAGCTCCGCGTACCACAGACAAAGAGTGGTGTGCGCCCTGTTTCTGATGCTTGTATCGGTGCAGTTTTCAAGTATTTGTTCGAGATAGGAGAGCGCGGTGTCTTTATTTGCATCACGCTCGTTTTCCGGAGTCATGTGGTTATATAGGTATATCTCCTCTGCAAAAAACAGCATCAGTTTAAACGAGTTCGGATAGTCGGAAAGTCCCTCGCGTGCTTTCTCTATCGCGCTTTCATGTTCTCCCGACGCGGCAATTTTTCGGAGACCCGAGAGCATCTCGTCTATGCGTTTTTCGTTGTTTTTAACGTCAATTCCGAGCAGTTCGTCAGAGGTAATATCGAAAATATTACACAGTACGGGTATCTGCGAAATATCGGGAGCGGTACGGTCCGTTTCCCGAAATTAAAGAAATTGCTTATGTAAGAGTGCCTACGCCCATTTGCACAG
>CAZGHD010000157.1:0-4256 GCA_964525525.1 uncultured Lachnospiraceae bacterium
TATTAGAGTCGGATTTAACGAAGCCTGCCTTGTAATTTTTAGCGCGGCGCACCATCTGAGCCTGATCCTCGATAGACTGCGAACCGTAGATGAAGGAAACTCCGCCTTCCTTTGCAAGCGCAACTGCCATCTTATCGTCAGATACTGACTGCATAATAGCGGACACGAGCGGAATATTCATTGAGAGCGCGGGCTCCTCGCCGCGTTTGTATTTAACCAAAGGTGTTTTGAGTGATACGTTATCCGGTATACAATCGGTGCCGGAATATCCCGGAATGAGCAGGTACTCGCTGAAGGTGCGAGACGGTTCATCATAATAAAAAGCCATTTTTCGTCCTCCGTAATTATTTTCAGTATCTAAATACTTGATTTTTTATTATAAAAAATATTATATCAAATTTCGGGTTCAAAAGCAATATTTTTAGAGCGAGTTTTTTAGATTTTTATATTTGGAATAATAAGTCAGGGGTAGAGTTAGCCGTTATCTGTATCAATTCCATATAAAAATGCCGTTCCGTTGCGTCCGCTCTCCGAATAATCTGTGTGATGCACGAGACCTTTTTCGCCGGAGAGGGCGCATTTTATCAGCTCTTTTGTGAGGTTCGGCACGTCGGGACGGGAGAGAGCCTCGTCAATATCCATCCAAACGACCTCGTCGTTTTCGTCGTTGTCCGAGCGAGCCTCGCCCGATATGTATTCCACCGAAAACGCCGCGTACCAGTCGTGAGCGTTAAATCTCACAGCTATGAGGCGGGTGGGCTCTACCGTGACTCCGGTTTCTTCGAGAAATTCCCGCTTTACCGCGTCTATAGGAGACTCTCCGAATTCGACGTATCCACCCGGGACTATCAGCTTGCCGGTTCCCGCGCCGTAGGTGTGGCGGGCGAGCAAGACCTTTCCGTCTTTTATGGCGATGCCTGTGACGGATTGAGAGTAGTTAGTATTATTGTTTTCCATTATTCAGCTCCGTTTATCTCTTCCATTTCGGATTTGGGTCTTACGAGAAATGTGTTGGGCAGGGGTCTGCCGTACGCGGGGTTGAGGGAACAGTTTTTGGTTATGACCTCGCCTCGGTAGGCAAGAACACTGCTTGCACCTCCGTCGCAGCAGGCGGCGTTTACTATATCGTATGCCTTGAGGATGTCAACCAGATCTCCCACCGTACATCCGATCGAGTGAGATACGTCGCGTCCGTCTATTATCAGAAATGCGATAACGCCGTCCTCGCGCTGACCTATCGCGGTGCGGGGGTGGATGCCGTATCCCGCAGAGCCGGATACCTGCGCCTCGCCGTCCGCTATGAGTACGGGTCCGAACTGAACTCCGTCGCGTATATTATAATTTCTCCAAACTGATATATTTCCGACGACGAGGGTGTTGTCGGCGGTGAGCACGATGCTTCCGTAATCGTAGGTGAAGTCGCCCCAGTATTCTCCGTTTGAGCAGGAAAGACCGACGACGGTGCCGCCGTCTCCGCTCTCGTAAGGATCGTTAAATCCGCTTGCGTTGATTCCCGCTATCGCGCCGTGATGCTCCATCATCGCGCGGATGCGGAGACCCTTTTCATCGGGATACGGGGTCTGACCGACGTATACACGCGCCGGGTCGTCTATCAGCATTATCTTGCCTTTAAAGGTGGCGCCAACGATCTCTGATACGACCAGACCTTCTTCAATATCGTTTATAAGAACTTTGTTACCCGCGTAATCCTTGCCGCCGACTACGAGCGACTTCTGGTCAAGTATATCGTCGTCTACTACCTTGTTCGGAGGCTGGGTGGTGGTATCGCTATCGGTGGGCTTCAAGGCATCCTCGCCGCCGATTACGTCCTGAGTTTTGTTTATCGCGTCAAGCACCTCGGCTATCTTGTCACCGGGGAAGAAGGATTCCGCCAGCCAGTGATGGTGCCAGGTGGACATCGCGGTTTCTATCCACAGACCGCGCAGATATGCGAACGGGGAGACGTTTGAAAAAACGAGCAGATAGAAAAGCACGGAGCAAAGCGCGGCAAACGAGGACAGACAGGCGAAAAATATACCGATCCGTCTTGAACGTATAGCCTTTTTCTGCATCGGGCTGATATTTGATTTTTTCTTTTTGGGTTGTGTATTTCTTGTGTGCGTTGCCGGTTTATTCAAAGCGGTATTCCTTTCGGAAGTTATATCAAAAATTATATCATTATATATTTTATCACTTCTTGAGTCAATAGGGAAGAGCAATTTTTATAATTAACAAATAAATTACAATTAAATCGCGCGTTTCGGCAGAATATTTTTATGAAAAAGTAAGTTTTCGGTTGACAAAACACTTTTAATATGTTACTATTATAATGCTTTACTCGGCTAAAGCGTTAAAAGAAATCTTTTGGAGGATAAACTACAATGAAAAAACTTACAGCACTTATCGTTGCTATCCTGATGGTAGTATCGGTAGCATCTCTCTTCTCCTGCGGCGAGGAAAAGACCGTCGTCGTTGGTTACACCCTTTATGAGCCCATGAACTATAAAGATGAGAACAACGAACTCATCGGCTTTGATACCGAACTTGCTAAGGCAGTGTTCGACAAACTTGGTTATAAGGTTGTTTTCCAGGAAATCGTTTGGGAAAGCAAGTACACCGACCTTGAGTCAAACACCATCGACTGCGTATGGAACGGCTTTACTGCAAACACTGCAGACAGTGACGGCGTTCTCCGCTCCGAGAAGGTTGACTTTTCTTACAACTATATGGAAAACCGTCAGGTGGTAGTTGTTAATAAGGACAGCGGTATCGCTACCGCGGCTGACCTCAACGGCAAACTCGGCGTAGCTGAAAGCGGTTCCGCCGGCGAGGCTTACGCTAAGGAATTTGAAGGCACTACCTTCAAGGGCTTTACCAAGCAGACCGACTGCCTCTTTGAGGTAAACGCAGGCACTGCTGACTTCGCAGTTCTTGACGCACAGCTCGCTAAGAGCTACGCAGGTCAGGGCGACTACGCTAACCTTGTTATCCTTGACGATCTTTCCAGCGACGTTGAATACTACGCTATCGGCTTCAAGAAGGGAAGCGACCTCACCGCAAAGGTAAATAAGGCTCTCGAGGAGCTCGGTGCTGACGGTACTATCGCAACTCTCGCTGAGAAGTACGGCGTTGCTAACACCGCTATCAAGGATTTCGCAGATCAGAAGAAATAAGAGATAAATCTTTTTGGAGAATATAAATGTCTTTTTTGGAAGTCACGTCCTTTTTGTTTGACGGCTTTGTAATATCCTTGCTCATATTTCTCGTGACGCTCGTTTTCGGTGTTCCGCTCGGACTTCCGATAGCGTTCTGCTCGATGAGCCGCTTCAGACCGGTAAAATACGTAGCCAAGGTTATAGTGTGGATCGTAAGAGGTATTCCGCTTATGCTCCAGATATTCATAATATACTACGTTCCCGGGCTGTTGTTTGGCTATCCGCTTTTCAGCCGTGTTGACAGATTCTTTTTTACCGAGTTCGGTATTTCTGACGCGGGAAGAGTGCTTGCAGTTCTTATAGCGTTCGTTATCAACTACGCTTGCTATTTCTCCGAGATATACCGCGGCGGTATCGAGAGTATATCAAAGAGCCAGTACGAAGCCGGATACGTACTCGGACTTACCAAGAAGCAGATATTCAGAAAGATAGTTTTGCTTCAGGTAGTGAAGCGTATCGTGCCTCCTATGTCAAACGAGATAATCACCCTTATCAAGGATACTGCTTTGGCAAACTGTATAATGGTTTGCGAGATAATCAAGCAGGCAAAGGAGCTTGCCGCGACTAAAGCTATGATATGGCCGCTGTTCTATACCGGCGTGTTCTATCTGTTGTTCGTCGGCATACTTACCGTGGTTCTTGGCAAGGTAGAGAAGAAACTTGATTACTTCAGGAGTTGAGTTATGGCAGTATTAGAGGTACAGAATATTTACAAGAGCTTTGGAAAGCTCAAGGTTCTTGACGGCATCAGCTTTTCGCTTGACGAGGGCGAGGTGCTTGCTATCATCGGTTCTTCCGGCAGCGGAAAGACGACTCTGCTCAGATGCCTCAACTTCCTTGAGCGTCCTGATAAGGGAAGCATCACCGTCAAGGGTAAAACGCTTTTTGACGGAGACAGCGCCGCGAAGATGACCGAAGAACAGATAAGACAAAACAGACTGCATTTCGGTCTTGTTTTTCAGAATTTCAATCTGTTCCCGCAGTACAGCGTTATGGAAAATATAACCCTTGCACCGAAGCTGCTCGGATTCGGAGAGGAAA
>CAZGHD010000158.1:0-4189 GCA_964525525.1 uncultured Lachnospiraceae bacterium
GAACGGCGACGGTAAGACCGCAACCGCAGATTTTATCTCCGGCATGATGAAATCCGTTCCCCCTCTCGGTGAAGTGTTCGCGCTTTCCGGAATGCAGCTCCCTTCCCTTCTCGGTGAGAAGATAAAAGAGGAGAAAGATGAACCAAAAGTTCAGGCAGAAGAACAGGCACCCGAAGAAGAATAAAGCAAAAAGATCCCCTTACCGCACGAAAAAGTGCGGTAAGGGGAAAATCAACTATACAGTTATTGACATTAACTCCTCCATATGATAAAATCTAACAAAAAAACAGGAGATTACGAAATGAACAAGAATATGCCTTACATAAAACGCGGTACCCCCGTACTTGACGGACACCTTGATGACCTGTATCTTGACAGCCACTGTGTTGACGAGCCGCCGATGGAGCACCTGTACTATGCGCTTAAAGGCGAGGAAACCGTCAAAAAATATATGTCAAACACAAGCGGAAAAACCTACTACCTTTTCGATGATAAATACGTTTACGCCTGCGCGGTCATTCACGACGAGACCATCTGTTCCCGCGGTGCGGAGTGGAGAATGAGCACCACCTGGCCGTGGAATGACGACGGCGCAGAGATATATTTCTATTTCTCTGACGAGGACGTTTTTGCCGTACACGCAGACGCACACAACATCCGCGCGGTAGTAGACGAGCATATTTACTTTGACCGCAAATCCGATCTTAAATATCACGATCTCCCGCGCGAGGACTGGGTAGCGACTATTGACAAGGAAAACAAAAACTATACCGTTGAGATGCGTATTCCCCTTCCCGACTACGTAAAAGAAGGCTCGGTTATCGGTACTCTGCTTGAGATCGACGACCGCTGGACGGTTGAAAACGATCCGGATGAAGCAATGGTAGGCGCCATCTTCTCAAAGCCGCAGTACCCGGGCGACGAAAAGCATTTTGTAAGACTTGGGAAATAATTTTATAAAAGAAAACACTGCCAAAACGATTCAAACAACAAAACGGATAATTATTGGTATAATAAAGTCCGGTCTCTTGTCATTTGCTTTGTATTTGAGCTCATATTATTTTATAAATATCGTTATATACAAGGAAGATTACGTATCTGAACGTAATTTCACCCCTGTATATATACTAATGAATATTTTATATATAATATCAAATTACATAATGTACATTAGAAAGCAAAGCGATAATCAAAAGATAGAAGCAAAGCCTGACAAATTCAATTTAAAAGAAGTTCTCGTAGAGTATTTGAATGAAGAAGGTAAACTTTTACTGATAATATACGCCGTTTTAGCCATTATAAATGATATTGCTAAAATGATAACCTGTCCTAACTTTATATCAATAACAGTGGGTTTTCTTTTTCCGATGTGCGAGGTGTTTTACGGCTACCCCATTTTGAGAATGGTACTGGGTTACTTTATAACAATAATTCCTATTCTTATAATAACCGTTCTTGAAAAATACAGACATTATAAACGGTGGAACAAAAATCATTAAACAGATAATTAAATTCACCCTTTTATAGAGAGGAAAAAGCAATGAACACAAAATACAAACAACTTGCTGTCAGCGGACTTTTCTCGGTACTATCGTTTTTTGTTTTCATAGGTCTTGTTCACCTTTCCTTTGCCATTTTCGTCTCCAATATGTTTGAGCAAGAATATCTGTCGGCACGCGCATTAAACGTGGTAAAATTCATATTATCGCTGTTTATTTTCCGTTCCGTTTCTTATATCTTTTGCGTAGGCGACAGCAACGTAAAAAGCCATTACTTTGAAAGCGAGATAAATTCGTTTTTCATAACCAATTTAAAGCACGTTCTGACAAACAAATTTTTCTGCGTACAGACCGCTTGCGTGTTTATCTTGTCACTGATATTGCCAACCTCATTTACATATGATTACGTTTGTAAAGCGTTTTTCCCAAGCGTTCAAATGACCGCCGCAGAGACAAAAATACGGGCGCTGTCAGTAATGCTCCCGTTGCTTTTTATAATAAATATAGTCTCCTACATAACGGCATACAGAAAATTCTTCAGATTAAAGAAGAAAAACGACAACCGCACAGACCGCGCGCAAATAGTAAAGCATCTGGCACTGACCATTTTGATTTATTGCGGTGCATCTATGTGCATACCGTGGTTTTTGCCTTTTATAATAACCATATTGAATCTTGCAAAAAGATATAACGTCGTTTTGTCCGCTGTGATTTTGATTTTGGCGGTAGTTTTAATCATATTGACGTACGTTTCGGTATATTTAGTAAGAGCTCTGTTAAAGCGCCGCGGATTTATAAAAAATCTTGTCAGCCTCTGCGAAAAAGACAATGCAAAGCTTTCAAAAATCGAAAAACCGTATCTGTCGGTACTTTTCCAAAGAGAAGGAATCAACTTTTCCGTAGAAAAAAGCGGAAGAAAATATGACTGCAAGTTTATATCCGGATTCTTTTACAATTCACCGATCATATTTTCCGATAAAGGCGACGGCATTTGTCAGCACACACTGCGTATTTTTAGGATTGAACTGCTTCACGTCAGATCACGCATAGATTTTGCGTTTGAAGGGGACGGCGAAAAGATATTGATAGTATCTCCCGTGCCGTCAAACATCTACGTTTCAAATGAAAATGAAAAACCGCGTCTTGCCGATAACGGGGACGCGGCGGGTAACTACCGAATTTACAGTGGAACAGGATTTCTTAATTCTTTAGAGCGTGATTGTATCTCGTTATAAGCAAAAAATCAGAGGCTGCCTAACGGCAGCCTCAAGTTTTTACCGATTATTTTCCAAGCAGGAAGTCCTTGTCAAATATACTTCCCTGTATATGACGGACCGCCATCTTATCCTCGTTAAAGTAATAGCATACGACAACGCTTCCGTCAGCGCGGATGACCGAGCGGGGGTAGCCGAGATCGGCGCACGCGGCATCGTCACGGAGGATTATCTCATCGCTCCATGTACGTCCCTCGTCCTCCGAGTACTTACAGCGGATACCGTAAGGTACTCTGCGGTAACCGTATACCAGCACCCAAGTGCCGTCCGGCATTATCGAAAGCGCGCCCGGGTTTCCGCCGTAGTGTTCAACGGCGTAATTTTCAAATTCCCAGGTAAGTCCGTTATCTTTTGATATGTACTGAGAAAGCGCAAAATAGTGGAATCTGTTTCTTGAGTCAAAACGGCGGTTGATACATACGAGAGTACCGTCCTTGCGACGGCGAGCCTGCGGCATTATCTCGTAGCACTCGTCGGTTACCGGGAGCTCCTCACCAATGTAAGACACAAACTCCATAGTTTTTCCGCCGTCCTTGAGTCTCGCGCAGAACACGCGTCCCTCCGTACCGTTTGAACGCTGACAGCTGCCGAAAACAAGTATTTCGTCTTTGTTTTCAACTATGTACTGGGTTCTCATATTGAGAGATTTATCAAAGCCTTCCATTTTCGGAAAAGCGTACGGGCCGTTCCAGTTATGACCGCGGTCGGTAGAATAGAACCACCAAGAATAGTCTCCGTTCTTGGTGCCCGACATATTGAAGCTGAGGCAAAGATCGGGATCGGTGAAATCCACGCTTCCCTCAAAGTTTTTTATAAGTTCGGGACGTCTTCCCTGATGAGTAGGAGCGGGATCCATAAAATTAGTCTTTGTATAATCCCACGTTTCTCCTCCGTCGTACGAGCGGGAAATATAAACGAACCAATCCGCCTCACGGTCAAAGGTGTGTCCCTTTCCGTCCTTGTGAGTACCGACCTGATATGCCACGATCATCTCGTCGCCCCAGCTCTTTGCAAAAAATCCCGCAGGCCACGCGGCAAATATACCGTCCTGTTTGAAAACCGTAACGTCCTTACGCATTTTATCCTCCAAATCAATATATATCGCTCAAATCACTCCTTCTATTATATCAATTTTATTGTAGTTTGTCAACAAAATCTGCCAAAAGTATGTCAGACAGTCTTTTTTTATCACAAAACACTTGACAAACCGCTCGCGTTTTGGTATAATTTTATGGTACGAATACTACGGGGTGTGGCTCAGTTCGGTAGAGCGCTTGGTTCGGGACCAAGAGGCCGCTGGTTCAAATCCAGTCACTCCGACCACGAAAAAGGCCACATTTGTCTACCAGACAAATGTGGCCTTTTTCGAACTAAGTGTGCCTTGCGGCACGATAAGCACACCTTCGGTGCGTGAAG
>CAZGHD010000159.1:0-4157 GCA_964525525.1 uncultured Lachnospiraceae bacterium
CAGCGGGAAATGGGACGGGACCCATTTCCAGAAAATTCGTAAGACAAGGCAACGCGCATTTTATCTTAATATATGAATTATACGCCTTGTCAACCGTTGTATATATAAATTTCAGGAATTTTCGGCGCGGGAATGAACGAAGTTCATTCAGCGGGAAATGGGACGGGACCCATTTCCAGAAAATTCGTAAGACAAGGCAACGCGCATTTTATCTTAATATATGAATTATACGCCTTGTCAACCGTTGTATATATAAATTTCAGGAATTTTCGGCGCGGGAATGAACGAAGTTCATTCAGCGGGAAATGGGACGGGACCCATTTCCAGAAAATTCGTAAGACAAGGCAACGTGTATTTTATCTTAATATATGAATTATACGCCTTGTCAACCGTTGTATATATAAATTTCAGGAATTTTCGGCGCGGGAATGAACGAAGTTCATTCAGCGGGAAATGGGACGGGACCCATTTCCAGAAAATTCGTAAGACAAGGCAACGTGTATTTTATCTTAATATATGAATTATACGCCTTGTCCATTTTCAATTTTCAACTCTTAAGGTACTCAAACAGCGCCTTGACTATCCCGTCGCGGTCGCAATCGAGCTCGATCTCTCCGCCGGCTGTGCCTATCGCGTCGGGATAATGCGCGTCGGACGAGCGCAGGTGGGCAAATCCCTCGGGAAGCAGAGAAATATCTCCTTTTCCGGACAGCTCGGCGGCGGTAAATTCCGCCTCGGGCGGGATCGCGCCGAGGATCGCGAGCACGCCGTTCGCTTCCTTGTCTATGTGCGCGGGCATTGAGATCCCGCCGTATTTCGGGACGATGTCGGCGACGTCGTTGATGCTTATGTCGCACGCGATGATGAGCAGGCGCTCTTCCTCGCCGATGACCTCGTCATCCTCGTTCATTATCTGCTGAAGTCCGAAAATTTCCGGATTGTTTTTGATGTTCGGGCTGTGCTCGGCGACGTAATCGGAAAACGCGAGCGCGCCGTCGAGTGAGTCAAACAGGCAGAGGACGTGAATATCCTCCGACGTTGTCAGCTCCATTCCGGGAATCGCGACTATCCCGTAAGCCTCTGCCGCGGCGAGAAACGCGGGGCAGTTTTTTGCGGTGTTGTGATCGGTCAGCGCAACCAGGTCAAGTCCCTCAAGCACCGACAGACCCGCAATGGTCACGGGAGTCATACTATCGTCCCCGCAGGGGGACAAGCAGGAATGGAGATGAAGGTCGTATCTTAGTTTCAAAGTCTCACCTCATCTCCAAAAAAATATTTTATTCTGCTGCGGCGGGCGCAAGGAATGCAAGCTCGCTTGCCGCGCGTTTGTAATAAAGGTTGTAGTAATGGCTGAGCGTTCCGCCCTTGGTAGCTACCGTGCGGAGGGTGGTTACCGTTCCGTTTTTGACGTTAGCAAAAAGTGCATCGTTATATAGCGCACTCGGATCGCGGTAGGAATACATATGTCCCATATCGTAGACCGCGCTCTTAGTTATGCGGTAAACCATATCTATTGCGTTGGAATCACGCAGGAAGTAGGTCATCTGGCTCTCCGCGTATGCGGATTTAAGGAACTTGTGGGAGGACGCGAACAAAGCGTTTACTATCTGGGAGGTCTGTTCCACGTTCTTCACGTTAGCGGGAACTGCAAGCACGGGCATTTCGGCGCTTGCAAGAGTGCGGAATGAGGACTGAGTAACCTCGGGCTTGGGCACGGGAACCAGACCCCAGTCGCTTTCGATAGATGCAAACGCACTGCTTCTCTCAAGGGTAGCGGTGTAGAAAAGCATTTTGCCCTCGGAGAAGGCGGTTTCTATTGCGGTTGCCGTTTCCAGATCTTTACCGTAAGAAAATCCCGAGCCGGACTTGGTCATATCGCGGATCTTGGCGATCAGAGCCTCTGCCGCATCGGTCGGAGTGGTGAGCACGGGCGCGTTGCCTGCCGCGTTGGTGATAAGCGAGTTGTTACCCGCAAGGAAGAACACGTCCGCGTAGTTGCCGGACATAAAGCTGTTGAGCTGAAGGCCGTCAATTCCGTGCTCGGATGCGTCTACCGCCGCGATGTACTCGAGGAACTTGTCAAGATTCCATTCTCCGCGGTTGACCAGCGCGTAAGGACTGTCAAGTCCCGCTTTTTTGATAATATCCTTGTTAAAATAGGTCGCGTAGAGGTAATCGGGGTCGGTTGTCGCGTCACCGATCAGACCGTAGAGCTTACTGCCGCCGGTCTTTTGAATGGCGGTGTAGTCGTAGTAGGGCTGATTATAGTCGCAGTTAAGTCCGGAAATATCGTAGAGCAGACCGTCAACCACGAATTTGCCGAGCATCTGCTGCGGGATTACCACAAGATCGGCGTAGTATTCGTCAGACTGGACAGCCGCTTTGAGTTCGTCGTAAAGAATGTCCTCAACCATCTCCTCAAAAACGAGGGTAGAGTTGGTCGCTTCCTCAAACGCGGTGTTTCTCTTGCCGAGGTTGAGACCCATTATAGTTCCGGTCATCGACTCGTCGGTACCGCCGAGCTTCGCTGCGCCAACGCCTGACACGATGACCTCGCGTTCGCCGAGGTCTATCTCGCCGAGCGCGTCAAGATACTGTTTTGCAAGCTCGATGTACTCGATAGTGGGCGATTTGTCTATTCTCTCTCCCGTGGTGGTCTCGTCCGAGGGGGGAGCGGTGGTGTCAGAGGGGGTTGTGGTGTCAGACGGGTCTGACGTATCGTTTATAATTATCACTCCGCAGGATGTGAGGGTAAGCGCCGCTGTGAGAACGAGCGCGATAACTGCGAGAAATCTGCTTTTTTTCAAGGGATATTCTCCTTTCGGGATGAAAATAGTTATTCAGCCTTGGCTGCTATTACGAATCCGTCCACGTTGTTGCCGGAGAGGGTGTATTCCCGCTCGGTCGGAACGTAGAGGAGGGTGTTTTCTTCGTCTGACGCGGGTATGTAGTAAACTTCCCACGCCTGTTCCTCGTTGTCACGGAATTTGAGGTGGGTCTCCCCGTCCTCGGAATACGTGTACTGCTTTATAAATTCGGTGTATTCTTCAAGGCAAAGATCGTTTGCGTACATATAATAGGCGTGAGGCTTGCCTACGTAGCGGAAGTGCCACGGCTCGTACGCAATTTTGGTTATGTCCTTTTTGTATTCGGGATAACGGAGGATAAAGCCGAACTCGTGCGCGGCGTGGGTAAACCACGAAAAGTCCTCGTGCTTATCAAAGGTAAGAGAGACACCATCGTCGGTGTACACCGCCATGTCTACGGCGTATCCCGTGTGATGCTCACTGTGTCCGGGGTCTGAAACGTATGAGTCTGCGTAGTCCTGCCCGTACCACTTTTTATAGTTTTCGTAGATCTCCGTCTGATCTTCTTCGTTGCGGAATCCGCTGTTTATGATAACGTCGCGGCGGTCTTTGTCGGCCACGAACGCGTCCAGCATCTCGTTAAAAATGCCGAGCACGCGCGCGTCAAGCTCAAGAGTGCGCTGCGCGACCTTGTAATTTTCTGTCTTATTCTCGTAAATGTTTACGATGTCCGCGTCATCTTGAAATACGAATCTGTACTGATAGTTGACGAGTATCAGGTCGCCCCGATGCACGTCTGATGACGGAACGGTTATTTTACTGTATTCGGGGAGCTCGGGGGGGAGCGTTTCACCCGGCGGGAGAGTGCCTACCACGTTGCCCGAGTCGTCTGTGACGGTGACTGACGGTGTCTCCTGCGGTTTTTCCCTGCCCGGCAGGGCGAGGATCAAAACGAAGCAGAGAACTACTATCGCCGCCGCCAAAAACAGCCAAAGGGGAGTGGTGCTGTACTGACGTCTGCTCGGCCGCCGCCGTGATATTTGCCGCAAAATGCGGTCGTCGTCTTGATTTCTTCTCATAATTTCAAGTAAAATCCGATGTAAAAATCACGGCGGCAGAGCGGTCAGTCCGCCCTGCCGCCGATAGCGTTTAATTTCGTGGGATGTCGGATATATCAAATGATGATTTTTGGAATGATATAGGTGCAATTTCGGGATGAAAATTACTCTTAAACAAACGATTGAACGTGAGCCTTCCCCAGAGGTGGGAACGGAACAACGCAACGCGTTGTTCATACATATCGGCAAAGCCGATATGTCGGGGACACGCAAGAATTTCGAAGAAATTCCG
>CAZGHD010000160.1:0-4003 GCA_964525525.1 uncultured Lachnospiraceae bacterium
CCTCTGCCTCGTTCCTCGGCACCTCCCCTTGCACAGGGGAGGCCTTTTTGGATAGTTTTGCTTTAATGTGCCGGACCAATATGTAAATATTTCATTATCTCAAGGCAAGACCGTAGAATAAAGTAATACTTATAAAAGTTTTAATTTTTCTTGTCATAAACATCCTCCAATTCTATAAATCCGCTTTGTTCTTCTACCGCTAAACCCAAAATGTAGCCTTCCTCGCTACCCTCTACGTTTTCTATCATCTCTTTAAGGTTTTTGACAGATACCGTAGGAATCCATTTTGTTATTTCGGTCGACTCATCATACGTATATATTATGTCAAATCCGTGTTTTATCAGGCATTTTTTCAAAGACTCTTGTTCAATATAATGTAAAGCATCTAAATACTGGTTTCCTGCCTCCTCATGCTTAGCTTCCAATTCTATATATCGCTCGTCTTCATTTGTTTTTATACCTTCTATTAGCAGTTTCTCTCTCAACTCCTGCAGTTCAAGATAAAGCGCGTAGCCGGGAGAATGGTATTCTTCAAGAGTCTTACCGCCGTATGTTATTTCAGGGTCAAGAGGCACGTGATACAGCATGCTTATGCCTACCACTGCATCGTCATCAGCGGTTTCCATTATGTTTTTGAGCTGAGCTTCTATCACAACTTCACTCCATGGCACCACAGGAAAAATCGGACCCGATTTCTCCGGCTCACTTGCCCAAATTATAGGTTTTTCCGTCTCTGGCGGAGCTGTGGTTTCCTCTGATTTTGTAGTATCTGTTGCAGGTGAATCTGTAGTAACGGCGGTAGTATCACTCGGGATGACGTTGTTATCTTTCACGTCACTGCATCCAAATAATATAAGTAAGAGCAGCACCGAAAACATTAAAAATATCGTTCTTTTCATAAAATCGTCCCCCTTTTTGATTAATAAATTATAAAAGCGCACAAGTACCCTTTCACAGGGAACTTATGCGCTTTTCGTTATACTGTTTTTTAGAGGCGCCTGAATACGTCCCTGTAACCACAGTATAATATGATTTTATTTATTTGTCAATAGTTTTTTTCGAAATATTTTGAACAGTCGCTATCCGTACTCAAAACAAAGGTCGGTTTGTAACCGCCCGTGCCGGCGGTAGGTTCACTTTAGTCCCGCTCGACCTTAAAGGGGATTTTTCTATCCTTATAATAATATTCGTAATCACGCTCGCTTATTTCGCGTAATACCCGACAGGGGTTTCCGACTGCAACCACGCCGGCGGGAATATCCTTTGTTACTACGCTGCCCGCGCCGATTACCGATCCGTCTCCGATGGTAACGCCGGGAAGAATGATAGATCCCGCGCCTATCCACACTCTGTTTCCTATACGCACGGGGAGATTGTACTGAAACGCCCTTGCGCGAAGCTCCGGGCAGACAGGGTGAGTACCGGTCGCGATAGTAACGTTGGGTGCGATCATCACGCTGTCGCCGACGTATACGTCGGCGTCGTCAACGACGGTCAGATTGAAGTTGGAATAAAAATTGTTGCCAACGTGCATATTACAGCCCCAATTAGCGTGAAACGGAGGCTCTATATAGCAGTTTTCCCCGACCTCTGCAAACACCTTGCGGATGATTTCCTCCCGGTATTCAACCTGAGACGGACGCGACGTGTTGAAATCGTGGATAAGCTCCTTGCACTCATAGAGCTTTTTGTTCAGCTCCTCGGGTATCTCCTCGAAGGAACAATCGTAAAGCTCACCGCTTTTCATTTTTTCAAGCAAAGTCATTTATAGGTCCTCCAAATTTATTTTACGGCTTTGCCGACGAAATGTCTGTCTTCCTCTGTTCTGATGCCGTTTTCGACGTTCAGCTCGACTGAGTCTTCGCTGAAGGTAAGCTCGTATCTCTCGGTGTATGGCGAGACGTGATAGCGCATATGCAGAATCAGCTTGTCACCGTCAAGCGTGTAGCAGCCCTCGCAGGACACGGTCATCTCAAACTCGGTGGGCATCAGATCAACCAGGGTGGAGTACATTTCCTTTGCCCTGTACTCGGAGCGAATCCAGCAACCGTTTCCGGCGGAAATAGTCTGCATTCCGCGCCCGTCAGAGAAGGAGAGGTCGACTCTGTCCTCGTCAAGCGCGACTCGCAGATACTTAAAGCCTTGCGCTTTGGCGTTTATCTCGTATATTCGGTCGACGGGAGTTACGTTTTCCTGCTTTGCAAACGGCTCAAAATGGTAGAAATCCGCCTCTGCGCCATCAGGCTGCGCGGCGATTATGTCCTCCACCAGGTCGATGACGCCGTTTATCTCGTCGTTCATATCGGCAACGATTCCCTGAACCGCTACCACCGCGTCGTGCGCGGGCAGAACCATTCCGAGCTGACCGAACGCGCCGTCTCCGCGATAGCCGTCCCGCGCGTTATGCCAGATCTGATAACCGTAGCCGCTTCGCCAGTCGGCAGTTTCGGTCTGCGGAGTGTCGGAGACGTGGGAGGTCGCCTCGGAGATCCATTTTTCGGACAGAATTCGCTTTCCGTTGTATACGCCGCCGTTTGCGTACATGGAAAACAGCTTGATTATATCATCGCTTGACGCGTGAAGTCCCGCTCCCGCAATAGCCGCGCCGTCGTGGCAGGTCTCCCAGTAAACGTCGGTGATTCCGAGCGGCCAGAACAGATTTTTGCACGCGAAGTCAAAAAACTTCTCGCCTGTCGCGCGCTCGACTATAGAGCCGAGCAGGCAGGTCGCGCCGGTGTTGTAGGTAAAGTGAGTGCCCGGCTCGTACTTAGGCTCAAGAGAGAAAAATCCCTTGACCGAGTTCTCCGCATTCGCCATTCTCGGCATAACGCACTCTGCGTGTCCCGTGTTCATTGACAGCACGTGGCGGACTCGCATCATCTTAAAATACTCGTTTTCGGTCTCTATCTCGGGGAAAAAGTCCAGCACCTTGTCCTCGACCGAAAAATATCCGCGATCCACCGCGCATCCGACCACCGACGCGGCAAAGGTCTTGCTCAGCGAGTAGATCTCGCGCACGTCGTCGCAGGAATAGGGGTGCTGACCGATTCTCAGCTTGAGTTTTCCGCCGACGTAGATCTGCAAGGTGTGGATGTCGCATTTTTTCTCTGCCATTTTGCGGTAATATTTGTTTACCGCCGATACGTTCACGCTTTTGTCTATGAATTGAAGTTCCATTTTGCACCTCTTTTCGTAAGTTGAAAGTTGAAATTTAAAAGTTGAAAACGGATATATAACTCTAAAATACGGTTGTAGGGGACGACGTCCTCGGTGTCCCGTTTTTTAATCGTTTTGTCATGGTCGATAGGAAGAATTCCATTATTCGTAAATTGACATTTTATTACTCTAAATAAATTTATTTCTTGTTACCGCAAGACCAGCATGTATCATTAGAGTTTAGGTTTTTGGTATAGCATTTTCCGCAAACCCACGTTTTCTCAAATACTTGATTTTCTTTTGATTCATTCGATGATTCTTTAGCATTTGATAATTCTTCCGCACTGCTTTCTTTTTGAACAGAAACATCCTCTAAAATGTTAGGTTTTATTGAATCGTGGTAACTATATGTAGCATGATTGTTATTGACTCTCTCAGAATATTCGGAGTCATTATATTGTGTATTTCCTTTAACAATTTTATATCCGAAAAAGCAAACATCTATAGCGCCTATAGAAATTATCAACCAACCTACAGCCTTAACTAATCCAATTATCACATATCCAATATCACGTGTTACATCGTACATTTCTGTGTAAAAATCAGCTCCAAATTTTATGTCACTACCAATAGAATAATTTGAAGTGTTTTGCACGAGAAATCCTATAATTATAATGAGAACCCCTACTGTTATTCCAACAAAACTCATTGTGTTTTTTGATCTTCTTGACATATTAAAAATCCTCTTTTTGATTTTAACTCTTGATATATTATATAAATGTATGTAAAATGCTAAACTAACAATATACTCTGTGCCGGCGCGGGTCGTCGAGGACGTCGACCCCTA
>CAZGHD010000161.1:0-3993 GCA_964525525.1 uncultured Lachnospiraceae bacterium
TTGAAAGTGGAAAATTGAAAGTGGAAAATTGAAAGTGGAAAATTGAAAGTGGAAAATTGAAAGTGGAAAGTTATTTTGTGGATTTCACAATGCTAACCAAGATCTTCTCAAGTTCCACACAATCAAGCAAGATAGAAGATGCCTCGGCTTCGGTCAAATAACCGGTAGCCGACAAAAGCTTGAGCCAGTACTTCGTTTCTGCGGCTTCCTTTAAGGAAATACCCATTTTAGACACGAAATCCGCACGGCTTTGCGCCTGCTCTGCTTCGGCAATGTTTGCGCCGATGCTCGTACCGCTTTTCAGAAGTTGTCTTGACAGAACGAAATCTTTTTTTCGTTCGCACAAATGTCGGTATAAATTAACGATTCTGACGGAAAATGCAAATGATTTTTCTTCAATCACGCTCGGCATAGTCCCGACGCTCCTTAATTTTCAACTTTCAGTTTTCAATTTTCAACTTCTGCGATTACCTTAATATGATACCACATTTTTGCCTGTTTGTCAAGTGACTTTTTACATTCACATTGCACGGATAAGCTCGAATGCGGTCAGATCTGTCGCGAGGACGTTGATTCCCTGCGCGCGTGCGCGCTCTGCGGCGTTTTCGTCAAGCTCCGCGCCCTCCGCGAGCACCACGCAAGCGACGTCTGACAGCGCGGCGACCGCGATGACGTTAACGTTGGTCATTACCGTGACCCACGCGCCGCCCGCAGGCGCGCGTCCCATAACCCAGCTGAGCAGGTCGCCGACGTATCCGTCCCCGACCGTGCGGTCGGGATCGGCGAGATTTATTTCTTTAAGTCCGAGTCTTTTGGCAAGAGCCGCAACCGTTTCGTTATTATTCATCAGTATTCTCCTTGACCGAAGTATTTTGAAGAGCTTCCAGCTTTTCTTTTCCGCGTTTCCACATTCCCGTGCCGGAAAATCCCGCAACCGCACCGAGAGCCGCCGCAGCGGTAAACACCGATATGGTAGCCGTCCAGCCGAAATGCTGGGAAACGAATCCTATCGCCACGCCGGAAAGTGACGCGGCGGCGTAAGAGCAGGCGTTGAGGAATCCCGTGACCGATGATGCGCGCCCGATCTTGCCGAAGCACAGCGGAATAAAGGTCAGATACATCGTGTTTACGCCGAGCATCATGGAGATCACCATCGAGATCAGCAGTACCGCGACTATCATTATCGCAAACAGCACGCCGCCGGGCAGTGCTGACAGGTCAAACGCGGTGAGGAAGATCAGCGGGATCATCAAAACTGTGGACATCGCAAACAGCGCGCCGGTGGTGAGCATCTCGTTTTTGTGGAAAAACTTGGTGTAAAGCCACTTCGCGAAGTACACGCCCACCAGGCTGACTATCGGAAGCGCGGTGGTGAGCAGTGAGGACAGCGACTCTGTCGCGCCAAAACAAGAGGTTATGTAGGTGGGCACCCAGGATTCAAGGCCGTCCTTGAGGATTCCGTTAAACAAAATTCCCACGATGGCAAATGTTACGCCGAACGAGAAAATTACCGTAAGAATGTTCGCGCGGGAGGGCTTTGAGCCGTCATTTTTGGAGCCTGCGGTCGCCTCTGTGACCGCCGAGCGGGTGATCTTCTGCATTTTTTCGATATACGGCTTCATTTTACCGACCGAGATGAAGAAAAACAGCGACGCGAGGATCAGATAACATCCGCAAACGGTGAACACGATTCGCCAGTTTGACACCTTTAGCACCAGCGCGCAGATGAGGTAAGACGCGACGGTACCGACCGGGATAGTCGGGGAGATGTTCGCGCCGGCGGCGGCGCGGTGTTCTTCGGGCATCCACTCGGAGATACAACGGATGACCGCCGACCAGAGCATCGAGCAGAAAATTCCGCACAGGCACCAAAGCACCAAAAACAGCCACGGGATCGAGTTGATTCCCATTAATACGTTCATACAGCCCGCGCCCATAAGTCCGATCGAGATCATATATCTTTGCGGAAATCTGTCGCCGAGCAGACCGTTTACAAGCTGACCGGTGGCGTACGCGGCGAGAAACGCGGTGAGGATCGCGCCGCCGAAAGCCTTGTCGATCACGCCGTCACCGATCATTGCGTTCATGCAGGCGCCGAAGTTTTTGCGTCCGACGTAGATCGAGGCGTAAGCGAAAAAGCAGAGAAGGAATACCTTCGTTGAGTTTCTTTTTATAGTTTTTGCGTCCATTTTGTGTAGCTCCAAATGATTATCTGTTGTTGATTAAATCTCAATCTCCACTTTTATGGGATAGTGATCGGAGAGGAACATACCGTCGCCCTCGCGGCGGGCGGTGATCCTCTCGGCAGACGCGGGATCAAACTCCGCGTTCGTAAATATGTAGTCGATACGCACCTTTTTATCGGGCGCGAGGTCTTCGCGCTCGTACTCGTGGTAGGTGTAGTCAAGCGAGGCGGTTGCGTCGGCAAGCGGGACTGGCTGATAATTTTTGACAGCCTCGATCGCGAGCGAGTCGGGGGCGGAATTAAAGTCGCCCGTGAGAACGACGGGATAGTTTGCGTACTCGGCGTCACGGCGGATTCGCTCAAGGATCAGATACGCGCCGTAGGTGCGGAGCCGCTCGTCCTTTGAGCGGAAAAGATGGGTGTTGTAAACCCTTATCGGGATAGTGAACTGCTCGGTGTTTATCGGGAGCAGAGTCGCGGTGGTGCAGATGCGGGGCATCTTTTCGCCGATCGGCTTTGAGTCAGGCACGCCGGGAGTCGGGGACAGCCAGAAGGTGTCGGTGGCGAGAAGCTCAAACTTGTCCCGCCTGTAAGCGATACAGCACGCCTCCTCGCGGAAATCCGCGCCTCTGCCGTGACCGACGAACCCGTACTTGTCGCCCAGAGCTTCTATCAATAGCGTACGGGTGTTCGGCTGGATCTCCTGAAAGCCGATAATATCAGTCCCGTTTTCTCTCAGATATTCGACCGCAAACGGAAATCTGTACGGGTAAAGCTGATATTCCCCGTCGCGATCCACGTTTATCCTGAAATTAAAGGACATTATCGAAAATTTGTTAGCCATTTTCTGAAACCTTTATTATAATTCTATCTCAAGTCTCACCGGGTAGTGGTCGGAGAGGAACATACCGTCGCCCTCGCGGCGGCAGGTTATCTTCTCTGCGGAGCCCTCGACCACCTTTGCGTCGGTGAATATGTAGTCTATCTTGGTCTTCTCAAGATTCTCGTTTTCGTATTCGTGATAGGTGTAGCCGACGTCAGCGGTCGCGTCGGTGAGCTTAATCGGCGCGTACTCAAGCACTGCCTGAATCGGCACCGAGTCGGGAGTGGAGTTGAGGTCGCCCATAAAGACTATCGGGTATTTCGCGTCCATCGAGTCGCGGCGCATACGTTCTAAAATAACGTAGATTCCGTACGTGCGAAGACGCTCGTCCGGCGTGTGGAACAGGTGGGTGTTGTAAACTCTGAAGGGAGTCGCGTCCTCGCCCTTTTCGCGCTGGGTGGGGATGAGGCACACCGAGGTGCAGACTCTGCCGGGATAAACGTCGGCGGGGGTGGAGTTTCCGAGTCCGGGGGTTGGGGACAGCCAGAAGGTCTCGTATGAGAGAAGCTCAAACTTGTCGCGGCGGAATGCGATACAGCTTGACTCGTCAGAAAAATTCTTGAGTCTGCCGCAACCGAGCACGAGATATTTGTCAGCGAGAGCCTCGCGGAGCTTTCTTTGAGTGCCTTCCTCGACCTCCTGGAAGCCGATTACGTCAGCCACGTCGCCGGAAAGGTACTCCGCGATGTATTCAAAGCGGTATTTGAGGCGGTACGGACCGTCTTCTTTGGTGTTGTAGCGGGTGTTAAAGGTCATTACCGAGATTTTTTTGCTCATTTTTCGTTCCTTTTTATGTATGGTTTTATGTGATTTCAGATGGTTGCCGTAGGGGCAAATAAAGTTGAAAATTGAAAGTTGAAAATTGAAAACGGACATATAACTTCAAAATTCATTTGTAGGGGTTGGTCGCGACCAACCCGCCGTT
>CAZGHD010000162.1:0-3982 GCA_964525525.1 uncultured Lachnospiraceae bacterium
AGGACATCGTTGTTGCTACCGCTGATGCAGAGATCGCTGCTGCAGGTGTTGAACTTAAGTACGAAGTTGGTACCATGATGGAGATTCCTCGTGCGTGCCTTACCGCTGACGAGATCGCAAAAGAGGCTGAGTTCTTCTGCTTCGGTACTAACGACCTTACTCAGATGACCTTCGGTTTCTCTCGTGACGACGCTGGTAAGTTCCTTTCCGCTTACTATGACAGCAAGATCTACGAGAACGATCCCTTCGCTAAGCTCGACCAGACCGGCGTAGGTAAGCTCATGGATATGGCTGTTACTCTCGGTAAGAAAGAGCGTCCCTCCATTCACTGCGGTATCTGCGGTGAGCACGGCGGCGACCCTGTTTCCGTTGAGTTCTGCCACAAGATCGGTCTTGACTACGTATCTTGTTCTCCCTTCCGTGTGCCGATAGCTCGCCTCGCTGCTGCTCAGGCTGCTATCAAAGCATCTAAGTAATTATATTTTATAGGGGCGATTCACGAATCGCCCGCAATAAGCAAAAATTATCCGCCCGAAGAAATTCGGGCGGATTGTTTTATAAATGCTTTACTTATTGCTTTCTTCGTGTTATACTTAATATAACTTAAGTTGAAAGGTTTGACAGAATGAAAATTTCAGGATTAGCAACACCTGCATTAATTTTAGATATCAATACCCTTAAAGAAAATATGGAAGTTATGAAGCATATTACTATTAATAGTTCGCTCAAGCTTCGCCCTCATTACAAATCGCATAAATGCGCCGCTCTTGCTAAAATGCAAATCAAAAACGGGGCAATAGGTATGACTTGCGCCAAGCTGAGCGAAGCGGAGGATTTATGCGATATCGGTATCGAGGATATTTTAATTGCCAATCAAATAGTTGAACCCGTAAAAGTTAGAAGAGTTGCTGAATTAGCGCAAAATTGTCGTATCACAGTTTGTGTCGATAACATTGAAAACATTACAGCACTTTCCGTTGCTGCCAAGAATTGCAATTCAAAAATTCACTGTTTGGTTGAATACGATATAGGCATGCAAAGATGCGGTGTTATAACAAAAGAAGAAGTTTTGGCTCTCGCGAAACATATTTTAAATTGTGAAAATCTTGAATTTGACGGTTTGCAAGCCTATGCAGGACATATTTCACATATTGAGGATATAAACACCCGAAAACAGATGACCGCAGAAAATCATGAAAAATTAAAAGACCTTATTCTGTATTTAAATAAAAATGGTATTGATCTCAAAACCATTTCGGGAGGTAGTACAGGTACTTCTGAAATAAAAGCTGCCCTAGGACTTTATACTGAACTGCAAGCCGGCAGTTACTTGTTTATGGATGCAACTTACCGCTCCTTATCCTTGCCGTTTAATAATTCACTTTTTATTCTTACTACGGTTGTCAGCCAAAGAGAAGGACTTACAGTTGTTGACGCAGGGGTTAAAACTTGCGGAACAGACCAAGGAATGCCTGTACCTTATAAAGGTTATGCGAGCGAAATTGTAGCCAGCGAAGAGCATTTTCAAATACACAATTACACCGAAAAGGTAAAGGTAGGAGAAAAAATGCTTCTTATTCCCGCACACTGCTGCTCAACGGTAAATCTTTATGATAAAATCTATCTTATCGACGGAGACAAAGTCGTTGACCGAATCCCTATAACAGCAAAAGGATTTGGAAAATAACCTCCCTCTTTTGTGTATAGCGCAATAGTAACAAACAAAATTATCCCCGCCGATCTCGGCGGGGATTTTTGTGTGTTATTCACCTTTTTCAAATGCTTCTGCATCTGCGAGGATTGCTTTGAAGCGATCGGTTTCACGGATAGAATCAAATTGTTCCCCTGCAAGAATTGGTGTGATCTGTTCTTCTACAGGATAGGAATTTTTCCAATAATGCAGCTCGGTTCCATAAAAATACGGAAGCTTTGTTTCTGTAATCACATTATAATTCTTTGCCACATAACGCTGGTGTTTCACCATTTTTTCAAGCCAATCCATTGCCTCGTCAGGTCGCTCTAACCTCATACATTCAAGAGCACATAAATCGTGCGCTGGATTGAGACAATACGGGATTTCATCCTTCTCTCCTACAATCAAATCATATATATCGGGATAAAGCCGATAGCAAGCATACGCTTCCTCATGTTTTCCTTCCCGCGCAAACATATTACCAATCATAGTAAGCTGATGCTCCAGTCCATCCATCATGTGGTAGATACCTTCTCCGTACAGTTTCTTCGCTTCTTCCAAACGATTGGTTTGTTGATAGATGAAAGCAAGAAACTTTCCTTTATCTGTATGCCAATCAAATTTAGGCAGACGTTTAGTATACTCTTCAGCTTTTTCAAAATCATTTTTTCCTTCATAAAAGTAGAAGAGATTTCTGTTTACATTATCGAGAAGCGAAGCATCCGTGCAATGATTCAAAACGATATTTGCCTGCCGGAACAGTTCGCTCTCCCACATGCTTTTTTCAGGCGAAAAATCTTTTTCTTTACCCTCTTCCTCTTCACAAAGATAAGCATGCAAAACTATCCTGATACATCCGATTGAATATTCAAGCAATCGATAGTAATTAGGGTATGTTTTAAGCTTTTCCTGTACCCTGTTGCACCAATCGAGATAGTGATCCAAGCCACTGACATTTTCAGGTCTGTTGCAGACCAAGGTTTCCATTTGTACGATGAAGTTTTCGATTTCCTTATCAGCATCATTAAAGTTGACTCCAAACAGTACATCCGTAGGGACACCGAAAACATTGGCAAGTGGAACCACCTGCGAAATATCAGGCATACCGGTTCCCTGTTCCCAACGGCTGATCGCTTGAGAAGTAACATTTAGCTGTTCCGCCAGTTCTTCCTGCGTAAGATTACGTTCTTTCCGCAGTCTGCGGATAATCTGTCCCATTGTTTCGCTCATAAAATTCTCCTTACATATAATTCCGGTACCGTTGTATATAGTATAACAAATATTTTCGTAATTGTACAGCAATGCAAATATGTACGATATTCAATGGAGCGTTGAATTTTTGTAGCATGGTATTCATGCTGTCCGCAACAAAGCATAATGAATCCCCGTCGATTTCTCGGCGGGGATAATTTTGTCATATAGATTCTATAAAATCTTTAAGTTTTTGAGCGATCAGCGCGTGACCTTCGTTATTAAAATGCAGGCCGTCAGACGTGTATTTTTCAAACTGTTCGGGGATATGAGGGTCTACGCCGAGGTCATTATAAAGATCAAAAACCTTAATATCAAACTGCTTGGCGGTTTCTGAAATCGCATCGGCATAGCATTTAAGCGGTTTGCCCGGAACACGCTTTGCGGCGTGTACGGAAGGGTACAAATCGTCCACCTCGTGACGCAAGAAGCAACGGGCGGGAGTCATAAATATAATAGGCTTATCCCCGTAGTTTTCGCGAAGATAATTCATGAGAAAATACACGCCGCCGCAGAAGGTAGACGGGGTTGTGTCTCCGATTTCACCAAACGGTGCATCTCCATGAATATAATCATTTACGCCGCCGTAAACCACGACCATATCGGCATTAGTATCCATAGCGTATGCACGTCCGCAAAAAGTAAGATCGTACCACGGTTTTGCACTGGGGTAAGTCTGATGCGCCATACGGCTGCCGCTTATACTGTAATTATTAACTTTAGAAAGTTCAAGCATTTTAGCAACGAGGTTATCGTAACGATATTGCAAATCAGAAACGCCGATACCCTCAGTAATGCTGTCACCTAAAAAATTAACTTTAAATCCTTTAACGTCCATTTTGGAATCCTCCTGATAATATGCACTAATGATACCATAAAAAATGCATAATATCAAGTACGTTGATTGACTTTTCGACTTTTTTACTATATAATTTACTATATAGTATTTTATGCAAAAAAAGGAGAATACCAATGAAAAACCAGCTCCGTATTTCTTCGTGTTTTAATCTTCATGCACCCTCTTACGATAACCCGGAC
>CAZGHD010000163.1:0-3973 GCA_964525525.1 uncultured Lachnospiraceae bacterium
ATAGCAGGTCCTCTCCTTGAATACACCGAGGCAATAAAGGCAGGACCGCAAAAAATATTTATATACGAAATTAAAGACCCGGGTAAACAAAAGGGGGTTGACGTTAGATGGCTGCTTACATATACGGCAAGTTATTTTAATGATAAAGACGAAAATAACGAGAACATTGCGGTTACTTCTTTTATGAGCCAACAAGCGGTTTATCCGCAGCCGAAGGATATTGGATTTGCAAGGCTCGTAGAGCTTCGCTATGCGGATGACAAAGCGGTACTCGTATCATTTGTTCCGGGCGATAACGGTGCAATGAGCGTACACGCTGCGCCGCTGTTTTGTTCAAATGATGAATTTGATCCAAGCAAAATGTTTTACGAAGTGTTTGGCAGTACTCTTGAGTATACAGTGAAAGAATGTGGTATGGATCAAGGTGCGGAGATAAAAAAGTGTAATCTTTCAAACGAAAAGATAACTCTTAAAAGCGTAAACGATTACGCATCCGTAGCGGAAAACACGGCAAAGCTCGGGGTGGAGTTTTATGATTTTTCTCTCGCTTTTGACGCTGCATCAAACACTGAAAAGGCGGATACATATAAAACTGCGCTGGTGGGAGACGCTGTATCTGCAATCGTGTTTTTTGGGGGAGACGAACAAATTTCAGACGATGTCAACGGATATCAGTATTCGGCTGTCGATTTTCTCTATATGTGTTTTAATCTGGACGGCGGCTCTGAAATGTTAGAGGCTTCTGCACGTTTCCGCGGTAATGATTTTTATCGCACCGAAGAACAGACTGAACTCGCAACAGTTTTGCTTAAATATAAAAATGGTGATGAGACCCTGTATTCATACGCAATATTTACTCCGTATGGAGATGAGTGTGTTTCTATAGTATCGCTTCCGTATTTTTACGAAACAGAGTCTCTTATGGAAAAGATTTTTGATTTTTACGAAAGCGGTGAGGAGATCGAACAGTCATTTCTTCCGGAGTTTGAAACGTGGATAAAAAGCGGTACTTTTGTGGAATTTAATTAAAGCAGTAAGCCCCGAGGAAAGACTTTGTGTGATCTTCCTCGGGGCACTTATTTTGTTTATTCGGGAATCAGTACTTGGCCTGAGTCTGTTATTATAGCCTCATACATATTGGTAGCGTTTTTTATTTCGGTGTGGTTTTCGGGTGTTAGCATATCGCTGTATTCGACTGTGACTGTTTCGCCTACTTTCAAAAATCCGCTGATGATATACCGTTTGATATTCATATGGTTTGCATATACGGTGAATTCGATGCCGTCATCGGGATTTTTCATCATTACAGAATCGTCTACCTTGATGTAATCTTCTCCGATCTCGGTAACTGTTCCGGAAAGAAAGAATTTTAAGTGTATCGGCGCATTGGTTTTGTTTTCCATTGCAACTTCGGTTATACTGTTAACAGCTTCCTCGCCTATATAATAGTAATAACCGTAGCCTTCAATATTTGTTATCAAATATCCTTGCTTATTGAGCGATAGACCGAGGTTATGAACACCAAGTACGTCTGAATTAAGAGAAAAGGATATTACGGGTACATTATAGCTTACCTCGTACATATCAAGACACTCTGCGTCTGAAGCGTAGTGAAGTATCGCCTCCCATAGCTTATTGCTACCGGCAGGAGAAAGTCCGTATCTTTCTGAATTTACTACGTCAATATTATAGTAAAACTCTCTGAGTGAAACGTTTTCACTTAAATTTAGTGCAGATGCGAGTTCTCCGAAAGTACGAGGTGGATTGTACTCTTCGCATATGAACGGATAATAAGCGTTATGTCCGTTATATTTTACCGCTACTATGCGACTGCTGTCAACACCGGAAATCTCATATACCTCGCAACCAGTCTCGTGAATTGTTTCGGTGTAGATATCCTGACCATAGCAAATCGCTTCACCGAGTTTTTTTTCTATCATATCGACAGGTATTTCCTCGCCGAGATTTGCTGATCTGGAAATAAACTCTTTACCGTTATACTTCATATTAAAAAACTGATTATAGATCTCGCGGCAATTCCATGGCCATACTATAGCGGAATTTTGCTCAAGTGCATTTTTATTATTCCGATCACGCGTATCGCCCGGGTATAATTGGGCATAACCGGGAACATCTGACGCATCTGTTTCCTGCGGAATATCGTCTTGCTGCGGCATCATTTTCGGCAGGAACAGGATTCCCGCGCTTAAAACGAGGCAAAAACACGCGGCGGCAGCCGCTATTTTTATAAATCTTCCCAATCTCGGTTTGTTTTTCGTTTCTTTTTGGCCAAGTATTTCGTCGGGATCAATCAATGAGAGAACAGACAAAATATCCTTGCTTTTCATAAACTATAACCCTCCTTTTCAAGATAAGCTTTCAGCTTTTTTCTCGTCCGAAGCAGAAGCATGGCGACGCCGCTTTCCCCGAGCGCGCAGGTGTCAGCTATCTCGGATATGGGGCACGCGTACCAATACCGCATAATAAACGCGCGTCTTGCCTTTTCGGGCAGGGAAATAAGAAAGACCTTGAGCGTATCTTTCAGCGCCAACGTGTCGGCGATGTCGTTTTCACTGCCGTCGGGCAGGCACTCTGCCAGCTCGTCAAGCAGTAGGTCAACGCATCCGCCGCGTTTGGCAGAGCTTTTGCTCTCTGCGCGGTTGAGCGCAAGCTGGCGGCATATCATACCCGCGTATGATTTAAGCGATTCGGGAATATTCGGCGGTATGGTATTCCATATTTTCAGATACGTGTCGTTCTGTATCTCTTTGGCATCCTGCTCGTTTCCGAGTATGTTTTCCGCTATGTAGTGACAGTACCTGCCGTATTTATCGTCAGTCAAAGCGATAGCTTGCTCGTTGCGTTCAAGATACAGGTCTATTATCCGTTTGTCGTCCATTCTGCTGCTCCTTTCGTGTGCTCTGAAGGTCCTTCACCTAATATAACAGAAAAACGAGGGCTAACATCACTAATATATCAAAAATGGCTTGCAATTTTGCAAGCCATTTTGTGTGGGTCTTTTATCAGTCAGCCTGATTTGCGTTTTTGTTCTTCTTTTCCTGATGCTCAAGGAGAGAATGAATTCTCTTAACGGGGTTGAGAAGGTTGCTGATGGTGCGGTCGTGGTTAAGAGTATCTATAATGTAAGCAACGTACTTGCAAAGGTTAACCTCAATGTACCACTCCTTCTGCTTGAGCTCCTCGGAGCGGTAGATAAGGTTGGTGGTGAATATCTTGTCGAAGTAACCCTTTTTGTACGCGTCGTCAATAACTTCAAAGCCGTTGCAGAAAAGGCCGAAGGAAACGAATACGAATATACGCTTTGCGCCTTTTTCTTTGAGCTGGGATGCGATCTCAATGATAGAGTCGCCGGAGGAGATCATGTCGTCAACGATGATGATGTCCTTACCTTTGATGTCTTTACCGAGATATTCGTGAGCCTCGATCGGATTTTTACCGTCTACGATTACAGAGTAATTTCTGCGCTTGTAGAACATACCAAGGTCGATTCCGAGTACGGAAGAATAGTACATACAACGGGACATACCGCCCTCGTCCGGGGAAACGATCATAATGTCATCGCGGTTGAGAGAAACGTCGGGAACGTTTCTGACAAGTGCCTTGATCATCTGATAAGTAGGCTGAACGTTATCAAAACCGTTGAGCGGAATAGCGTTCTGAACTCTTGCATCGTGCGCGTCAAAGGTAATGATGTTTTCAACACCCATACTTACAAGCTCCTGAAGCGCAACTGCACAGTCAAGAGACTCACGCGCGGAACGCTTCTGCTGGCGTCCCTCGTAAAGCATAGGCATAATTACAGAAATACGGCGAGCCTTACCTGCGATAGCGCCGATTATTCTCTTGAGATCCTGGAAATGATCGTCAGGACTCATCGGAACGGTCATACCGTACATCTTGTAGTGTACACCGGAGTTGAACATATCGCAGATGATATACACGTCATGTCCGC
>CAZGHD010000164.1:0-3766 GCA_964525525.1 uncultured Lachnospiraceae bacterium
GTTATCGTTAAACAAAAACGGGCAAGGCGTAGAGACATATACTCGCTGATAAAATACAGGTTTGCCTTGCCTTGTAAAAATCCTAAAAATGGGCCCCAACCCATTTTCATGATTTTCCCATGGAATATTTATATATAACCTTGTAGGGGCGTGCATTGCACGTCCGCACCGGTATGAACGGGTTATCGTTAAACAAAAACGGGCAAGGCGTAGAGACATATACTCGCTGATAAAATACAGGTTTGCCTTGCCTTGTAAAAATCCTAAAAATGGGCCCCAACCCATTTTCATGATTTTCCCATGGAATATTTATATATAACCTTGTAGGGGCGTGCATTGCACGTCCGCACCGGTATAAACGGGTTATCGTTAAACAAAAACGGGCAAGGCGTAGAGCCACATACTCGCTGATAAAATACACGTTGCCTTGCCTTGCGAAAATCCTAAAAATGGGACCCAACCCATTTTCATGATTTTCCCATAGGGATATTTACATATAACCTCGTAGGGCGGGGGTTCGGAATGAACTTCGTTCATTCACCCGCCGCCCGCGGCGGAATAAATGATTTACCGCCCAAACAAAATCTATAAGTTGAAAAACACTGCGTAGTGTGATATAATACACTTAAACAAACCCGAAAGAAAAAGGTCGCGCGCGACCGTGAAAGGATAAATATGGCTAACGATTTTTTTGCTAACATTGCCGCAAACGGAATAGGCGGCAATATGGAGCTTTTGACCACACCAAAGCCGCGGGAGATAGATCACATCGAGTGCGAGCTTTCCTCTGGCGGCACCCGCTTTGAAACGAAAAAGAAAATGGACACAAAAGAGGAGCTGTACTCGGCACTTGACTCGGCGCGCGAGTATTACAAGCCCTTTTTGCGCGATCTCGCGCCGAGCGCCGAGAGTACCGCAAAAAAATGCGAGATAAAGGAATTTATCCGCGACGGAGAAAAAATAACTCTGCCCGACTACGGCGGACCTATGGGATACGCCGAGCGCGTGTACGAGGCCGAGTTTTCTCTTGACGAGATAAACCCCGATAAGAGCTACTTTATCCGCCTGCTCGGCGCGGATTACATCGCCTACGTTTACGTCAACGGCGAGTGCGTCGGTTCTCACGAGGGATTCTTCTCCCCGTTTGAGTTTGAGATCACCCGAGTGGTAAAGATGGGCGCAAACTCGCTTAAAATAACCCTGTTTAACGACCATATTTACATGGGTAACGGCGAGCGCGGCAAACCTAAGATAGAGGGCGACAAGCTGTACGCCGCGACCGGACTCGGCTGGGACGATCCTGCCGAGGGCTGGCATCACTGTCCCGCGGGAATCGGACTTTACAACAAGGTATTTATTGAAGAAAGAAACAAAATTCACATAACCGATCTGTTCGTTCGCCCGCTTGTCGCCGATGGCAAGGCAGAATTTTACGTTGAAGTCAACAACACCGAGCACACTCCGCGCGAGATCAGCTTCCGCTATTCCGTGTTCGGGCAGAACTTTGACGCGGTAGTATACCGCGACGAGGAGCATACCCCTCACACGGTAAAAACGGTCGGCATGGGCGACAGCCTGACCGAAGCGTCTGTCAAGGACATCCTCGGTCACGGAATCCCGATGCCTCTCGGATATGGCGTGAACGTCTACCGCTTTACCGTGGATATGCCGAACGCGAAGATCTGGGAGCTTGACACCCCGTACCTCTATCAGGCGCAGGTTTCGGTGATCTCAGACGGCGAGGTGTGTGACACCCGCGCGCGCCAGTTCGGTATGAGAGATTTCCGCCAGGACACCGAGTCGGACAAAAAGGGAATGTTCTACTTAAACGACAGAAAGATAAGACTCCGCGGCGCGAACACCATGGGCTTTGAACAGCAGGACGTTATGCGCGGGGATATGGATCAGCTCATTGACGATATGATCCTCGCAAAGCTGTGCAATATGAACTTCCTGCGCCTCACCCAGCGCCCCGTGCAGGAGGAGATATACGAGATCTGCGACCGCCTCGGACTTATGACGCAGACCGACCTTCCGCTTTTCGGCTGTATGCGCCGCACCAAGTTCTGCGAGGGGGTCAGACAGGCAGAGGAAATGGAAAAATTAGTTCGCTCGCACCCGTGTAACGTGGTGGTCACGTACATCAACGAGCCGTTCCCGAACGCGAACAACGAGCCTCACCGCCACCTCACCCGCGAGGAGCTTGAGACCTTCTTTACCTGCTGTGACCACGCGGTAAGACTTCAGAATCCCGACCGCGTGATAAAGCACGTTGACGGCGATTACGATCCCCCACGACCACCATGCCGGACAACCACTGCTACCCGATGTGGTATAACGGCCACGGAATAGACATCGGTCTGCTTCACCGCGGACACTGGCTTCCGGTTATGCCGGGCTGGTACTACGGATGCGGCGAGTACGGTGCGGAGGGCATCGACTTTGCCGAAGTTATGCGCGAGTGCTATCCCGAGTCCTGGATGACCGAGCCGTTTGATCCGCAGAACATCGTCGGCGCGCAGACAGGCAACTTCCACTATTTCTTCTACGATACGCAAGACTCACTTGAGAACTGGGTGCGCGAATCGCACCGCCATCAGGCGTTTGCGACGCAGATAATGACCGACGCGTTCAGACGAAACCGCGATATGGTATCCACCGCTATCCACCTGTTTATCGACGCGTGGCCGTCCGGCTGGATGAAGACGATAATGGACTGCAAGCGTAACCCCAAACCCGCGTTTTTCGCGTACAGAAACTCGCTTGAACCGACTATGATCTCCCTGCGTACCGACAGATTTACATATTTTGCGGGCGAGCGCATCGCGATAGAGACGTATATCTGTAACGACAGTCAGCTTGAGGGAGAGGAATTTAGCGTCCGCTACGAGCTTTCAAAGAACGGCGAGCTTATCCGCTCGGCAGAGACCCCCGCGAGCATTACCGCGTGTGACGTTGATTATATCTCTGACGCAGTTTTCACGGCAGACGAGGTAGAAGACCGCGAAAAATACATACTTACCGCCATTCTGCTTGACGGGCAGAGGCGAGAGATCACCCATAACTCGCTTGAGATAGAGGTTTTCGCTGACGTTGAGGTAGAGTCAAGCGACTCTGTCGTGCTGATAGAAAAGCTCCCCGCAGGCGAGCACGAAATCGCGGGCGAGACGGTAAAGGTAAAAGCGTGCGGAATGCTTCCGCTTCACTTCGTTTCAAGAAAAACGGGACAT
The DNA here is from genome assembly GCA_964525525.1 of uncultured Lachnospiraceae bacterium. Classification (GTDB taxonomy): domain Bacteria; phylum Bacillota; class Clostridia; order Oscillospirales; family CAG-272; genus RGIG2161. The sequence goes on from CAZGHD010000164.1 coordinate 3,231, forward strand.
ACCGCGGTAGCGGAATTTGAGCCGCGTGACTTCTCCTACTGGTATGATAAGTCGGCAGACTGCATCACGCCTATTCTCGATACCACCTTTGAGGCAGACGGATTTACCCCGATCCTTACCTCGGGAAATCAGGACGAGCATGGAAATTGGCACAAAACTCTTGCCGCAGGCGCGAAATTCTGGAATGGCAAATGGTACGTCGTTTGCCAGGCGGATTTGAGAGAGGAAAACCCCGTAGCAAAGAGATTTTTGAGAGAGATATACCGCGCATTTTCGTGATGCGTGGGTGTCGAAATACCCGCAAACCTTGTAGGGGTCGACGTCCTCGACGACCCGCGCCGGCACGAATAAATTACCGTGAAACGAAATCCCGACACCGTAGGGGAGGTTATTAACCTCCCGCGCAACACGAACGATTCCCCGTAGAATAAAAACGGGCGATTAATAATCGCCCCTACAACCACCTAATAAAATTTCCGATAACCTTGTAGGGGTCGACGTCCTCGACGACCCGCGCCGGCACGAATAAATTACCG
>CAZGHD010000165.1:0-3748 GCA_964525525.1 uncultured Lachnospiraceae bacterium
CCTCGCCGGCTTCGATTGCAAGACGCTTGTGTCCCATATCCTGAAGCGCGATAACTTCTTTTCTAACTTCTTCCTGTGTGAGCTTTTTGCGGCAAATATGTTTGTTTTTGTAATGATACGGGCAGTATACGCAACCGTTTACGCAGTAGTTAGAGAGATAAAGAGGAGCGAACATAACTATTCTGTTGCCGTAAAAGGCGAGCTTTATCTCCTCTGCCAAGCGGTACATTTCCTCATTCTTTTCGGGAATGTCGCACGCGAGCAGAACTGCGGCTTCTCTATGAGAAAGACCTTCGCAGTGAAGACCGCTACCGTCTTTTTTGGGACGTGCTTTCTCAAGAATGGAATTTATGAGCTCCAGGTTATTTTTATTTTTCTCTGCGTATTCGAGTGTTTCTCTGATCTCGGCATCGTTTATAAATTCTTCTGCCTTCATTGATTTTACGTTGTATTCAGCCATTGTCTATATCCTTTCCGTAATTACTTATTATCTAACGACGTCACCGCGGGCGGTAACAACTTCGTGACCGATCGCGCGCATCTGTTCTTTGAGCTTTTCAAGTTTTTCAGCGCTTTCTGCGCCTGTTGCGAGTTTATTGTTATAGAGAGCGTATTTTTGTCTTACGTCAGTGGGGGAAAGATTGGGCATTACTACGTTAGCTCCGCTGAGTATCCCCATTTCTCTGCCTCCGTCCATAAGGGTTCCGAGGGCAGTGGTTGCGGGCAGGAGAATTTTCGGCTTTATGAGCCTTATCACCGAAAGAAGAAAACAGGTGAGCTCTACGCTTCCGGCACTTTCATCTTTGAAGGGCGTTGCATTATGAGGAATGAAAGGTCCTATTCCACACATATCGGGTGAAAATTCTTCGATAAATTTAAGGTCTTTTGCTATATCCGAAAAAGTCTGATACGGCGAACCTACCATAAATCCGCATCCCGTCTGAAAGCCGATCTCTTTAAGATCGTACAGACGGCGCATTCTTTCATCAAAGCTCATTTCCTTTGGGTGAAGCTTTGAATAATGCTCTCCGTTTGCGGTTTCGTGCCGCAGAAGGTATCTGTCTGCACCTGCGGAAAACAGCGTTGTGTAGCTTTCTTTTGATCTTTCACCGAGCGACAGAGTAATGGCGCAATCAGGGAAGTTTGATTTTATTTTTTCTATCAGCGGCACGAGGAGATCGTCCGAAAAATACGGATCCTCACCGCCTTGCATTACAAACGTTCTAAATCCAAGCGAATACCCCGTAGTGCAACAGTCGAAGATCTCGTCGGGCGAAAGTCTGTATCTGTCACACGAGGTATTGCTTCTTCTTATTCCACAGTAAAGACAGTCGTTTTTACATATATTGCTTACTTCAATAAGTCCACGGATATATACCTTGTTTCCGTAGTATTTATCTTTTGCTGCCATAGCGAGACGGCGAAGCTCGAGTGTGCTTTCCTCATCCCTATTCTCAATCAGCTCTTTATATTCTGTCAGCGAGAGGGAAGAGCTTTCGCACAGTTTGTCTATCAGTTCTTTTACTTTTTTATTCATCTGTTATAATGCTTGAATATGCGGTCTTTACACTTACTCCCGCAAGGTTTCCGGCCTTTCCCGCCAAAGCCGCGATAGTGTCCTGCGGAGCGTCTATCACGATGGACATAACGTTGACGTTCTTTTCTCTGTAAGGAATGCCCATTCGACCTATTATATAACTTCCGTATTCGTGTAAAAGGGAATTAAGAGGTTCTACCGAAGAGAGATTCTCAACTATTATTCCCATAACTGCTAAACGGGATGCCATAAAAATCCTCCGTTTTAAACAAAATAAAATGCTGTACCGACAGAGGTACAGCATTTGAACACGGCAAAAAATGCCGGACTTATTCTCAAACGCCTTTCACCCGGAACGAACGTGCGAACCTCATGTCAGGACACAATAATTTTAACATGAAATGCGTTTTTTGTCAATAGCGCTCTTGCATTATTTGACACAAGATGATATAATAAGTCTATGGATAATTATACTGCCTCGACAAGGCGGAAAGGATTTTATCATGAAAAAGTTTTTTGGTGATTTCAAAGCGTTTATTATGAAGGGCAATATCGTTGATATGGCTGTCGGTGTCGTTGTCGGCGGTGCGTTCGGTAAGATAGTTACCTCGCTTGTAAACGACGTTATTACTCCTCTGATAAGTATTGCTACCGGCAAGGTTATGCTTACCGACCTCAAATGGGTTATAAATGAAGCTGTACTTGATGAGGCCGGCGAAATACTTCAGAAGGAAGTTGCTCTTACATACGGTAACTTTATTCAGACCATAATTGATTTTCTTATCATTGCGTTCTCGATATTCATAGTGCTTCGCATAATGGTAAAAGCTCAGCAGAAACTTGAAGCACTCAAGAAAAAGGAAGAAGAAGTCGTTGAAGAAGAAAAAGCTCCCGAACCGCCTAAAGAGGATGAACTTGCCGTTCTCAAGGAGATTCGCGATATGCTGAAGAAAGACGAGCAAAATCAGTAATATATATAAAAAATCACAGGGGTTCTAAAAACACCCTGTGATTTTTTTTGTTTTAAGCTTATTTTTCGCGGGTTATATTGATGATAGCAAATTCGCCGCCGATGGGCAGGACGAATGCATCCTCAAATATTTGAACTACGTAATATTCACGACCTGTAGGGGGATATGTGAGAGTGTCGTATTCGATGCACGGCGCTAAAAGTTCGTTTCCCTTATCGTCGATTATACCTATTTTATAATCTTTTCCCACTAACGCAAGTCCGTTGTAAAAATAGGTAATATAATCGTAACCGTTACTTAAACGCTCACCGGTGGAAGCAGAATACAAATACGTGGTATAATTTCCCGGTTCTCCAACCATAACTCTCATACTGCCGTCTCCGCGCACCATTCCGGTGAGACCATCTTCTAATTCAACTTGGGTGGGGGTAAGTACAGGAATATATCTTGTGACAGTCCTTCCTTCGTTAATTCTTGAAAATTTTGAATCCGCACTTATTATTTTGCCGTCTTTATTCACTTTAACAAAAAAAGCGCCGTTACAGGAAATATCAAAGATAGTAGAACCGTCGTAAAAATAATAGTTCTTTTTGTAACTCTCAACCGAATTAAAGGTAAGTCCGGTAAATACAGGCGGTTTTACCGTTATCTTTTGGCCGTTATAATCAAACTCGATAGGCTCGGTAAAAGAGTCTTTTGAAACACGGTTTAACATCTCTGCACTGCTCTTTTCGGCGAGGGTGTGTATAACAGTGTCTCCTGCGTATAAAACGCCTTGTTCCCTGTCTATTACGTAGTTGATATTATCATCGGACGGCACGGTCGTTTCTTCGGTTACCGCTTCGGTAGTATCGGCGGTAGTGTCCGGTGATGTAGTTTCGGGCATTTCGGTGGTAACCTCCGGCGTGTCAGGTGTGTTCGGAGTGTTGTCGGAACATCCAAGTAATGCAGACAAAAGCGAGATGGCGGCAAGCAAGATTGATATTGTTTTTTTCATTTTTTTCCTCCGTTCATTTAAAATAAATCCGAACATTAAACATAATTTGTGTCTATGACAATAGTATAACTGCTTTTTGTGGAAATGTCAATATCTTTTTGAAATATTTTCTAATAAATTAAAATATAATTTCAAAAAAGAAAAACGACTTGAATTATCAAGTCGTTTTAATCTGGGGTGAGTAAACGGATTCGAACCGTCGGCCTCCAGGGCCACAACCTGGCGCTCTAACCAACTGAGCTA
>CAZGHD010000166.1:0-3722 GCA_964525525.1 uncultured Lachnospiraceae bacterium
CCATACAGCCCTTGAGACCCATGAGGTGAGGACCGGTGTGGAGGGGTGCGAAGTCACGGCAAAGCTCGAGCTTTGCGATAACTTCCTCGGTAGCGAGAACGCTTTCAAAGAAGTAAGGACCGCCGTGGACAACGCGGTGGCCGACTGCTTCGATCTCGCTCATGCTCTTGATACAGCCGATTTCGGGATCGGTGAGGGTGTCAACTACTACTCTGATAGCAACAGAGTGGTTGGGCATTTCGATTTCTTTTACGGTTTTAGTACCGTCAGCCTGTTTGTGTTCGATCTTACCGTCCAAGCCAATACGCTCACAGTTACCTTTGGACATCACCTTACCGGTGTTGGTGTCAAAAAGCTGATACTTGAGGGAGCTTGAACCGGCGTTTACAACCAATACGTTCATTTAATTATAAGTCCTTTCAGAGATAATTATCTTAATAATTTATTATACTACACACGGAAACAAAATTCAAGTAAATTTTGTTAATTGCTGTGCATTAAAGGGGAAAAAGAGTGAAAACTGCTTTTATAATTTCGGAATACAACCCGTTTCATCTCGGACACGAGCATTTGATACGGCGGGTCAGGGAGATTTTGGGTGAGGTCACGGTGGTGTCGGTGATGAGTACTTCCTTTGTTCAAAGGGGTGAGCCTGCGCTGTTTCCGTGCGAGGTGCGCGCACGCGCCGCGCTTTCCTGCGGGGCGGATCTGGTGCTTTCGCTGCCTTTCCCTTACTCGGCATCCGGCGCGAAATATTTTGCGCGTGCGGGAGTTTCGATTGCCGACGCGTTTGAAGGTGAGAAATATCTCGCTTTCGGGAGCGAGTGTGGGGACGCGGACGAGCTTTTGCGGGTGTCCGAACGGATAAATTCGCCTGATTTTAGGTCGCGTGTTGACCGAAGACCGCCTGATGAGCCGCAGGCTCTCGCGCTCGAGCGGATATACAGAGAGACGTACGGAGATGACGGCGCGGCGGTGCTTTGTTCACCGAACAACGTTCTCGCACTTGAGTATCTCGCGGCGATAAAGGAGATTAAGTCTGGTTTGATACCGCTTACCATTCTTCGCGAGGGTGGGGAGTATAACGGCACCGACCTTAACGTAAAATTCCCGTCGGCAACCGCTTTGCGGCGTGCGTTTGAGCTCGGAGATACCGAATCCTTTTTCGCAGGAGTTCCGCAGGAGGCGGCATATATATATAATGAAGAAATGGAACGTGAAAATTATTCTCTCGGCTGGGGCGGAATATCCTCCGCGCTTATTGCGAAGTTCAGACTTGCAGATCCCGAGGATCTTGACGGTATAGCGGAATTTACGCCCGGACTTGCGCCGCGGCTGATTTCTGCAGCAGAGAAAGCTGCGGATGCGGACGAGTTTTTCTCGCTTGCCGCGACAAAGCATTACACCAACGCGCGTATTCGCCGCGCCGCGCTGTCTGCGCTTATCGGAGTTACCGAGGAAGACCTTTCCGCGCCGCCCTGCGCTGTCAGGGTGCTTGCGTCAAACAAAAAAGGCTTTGAAGTTCTCTCTCGGGTGAAGGGTGACTTACTGAAAATAATCACCAAGCCGTCCGATTACTCGGCAGAGGACAGGCAGAGCCGACTCGTTTGCCGCGCGGAGGCTCTTTACGATCTTACTCTTAAAAAAAGCCGCGGCGCGCTTGATTTTATGAGGAGAACACCGTATATAGAAAAATAGATCGGAATATCAAAGCTCGGACTTGCATATATTTTTTATGAAAGTTATTTCGTGAAATATGTAAGGAGAATTGATATGGCTGACGATATTAAAAATGAAAACGGCAGGGTAGAGATCCCCGTGCTTGGCTTTGACGGCGCGGTCAGTGGAGAGGTCAGTGAGGATTTCGTTTTGCCGGATTATATGCCCGAGGTCAGCAGGATGCTTCGGCTTGAATACCGCGCGATCCCGGAGGGGAAGTACGTAGGCGCGGGTAATCTTGAGTTTTCCGGCGCGGTTGCTTATACCGTGGTATATGCGTCGGGGGACAGCAAGATATGCAGTGTTTCTTTGTCCTCCCCGTACGAGGGCAAGTGTGAGATCCCGTCAGACGCGCGGGACTTGAGAGTTATCACTGCGGTTGAAAACGCAAATTGCCGTTTGCTCGGACCGAGAAAGCTGTCCGCACGCTCAAAGCTCAGAACCCGCGTGATGGCATTTTCCGAGGCGGAGCACTTGCCGTGCGCGCAGAAGGGCGCACGCGGAGTTGAGGTTGAGTACCTCATGGAAAAGGACAATACGAAGGAGCTCAAATTTTTCGAGTCGCGGGACATCAAGCTGGAGGACGGATTTGAGAATATGAGCGGCAAGCCTGTGTTCTGCTCGGCGGCGATTTCGATTGCGTCGGCGACGGCACAAAACGACGCGATAGCGGTAAGCGGAGAAGCACTGCTTCATACCCTGTTTGAAACAGTGGATTCGGGGTATGAAACTGCCGTCAAAAAGCTCCCCTTTGAGAGGGTTATCCGCGCAGACGGAGTGAAGCGCGGGGACAAGTGCCACGCCGAGGGCGTGTGCGTTTCGGCTTCGGTCGGTGTCGTAGACGATGAGTCCACGGGCTGTGACTGCTCGGTAAATATGGATCTGTTTGCCACCGCATCGCGCGGCAAGGAGGTCGCTATCTGTCGGGACGCGTACGCGGCTGATCCGGCAACCGCGTCTACCTGCTCGACAAAGGAGCTTGAGCTTTACGACACGGGATACATAAACGGCAACTTTACGTTTTCAAGCGCGGCGGCAAGGCGGGACGTTAACGCTGATTCTGCCGTTGAGGTAATAGACGTTGCGGTGTATCCCGAGATAACCTCGCTTTCCCGCAATCAAAACAAGGTGACCGTGTCGGGAAGCGCGAAGGTCAACACGATAATGCGGGAGAAAATCGAAAACCGCACTGAGGAAAGCGACGGCTATTTCGTGTCCTCGGGTGAGTTCACTGCGCCTTTCAAATACGAGTGCGAGCTTCCTCTTGACGGAGGGGACGACATTTTCTTCGCGTCCGCAAGCTCACGCGGCGCAACAGGCAAGATAGACGGCGACCGCGTTTCGGTTGAATGTGAGATCGCGGTGTCGGCGACGGTGATCTCCAAAAAGAAAAAGCACGCTGTCGAGAAAATTGACGTCGCGGCGGCGGATGCGGACTTTTCCGGCCTTGTGATAAGCTACGCCGATTCGGGAGAAAATCTGTGGCAGATGGCTAAAAAATACAAGGTTCCGCTCGCAAAGCTCGCATCTGACAATGACGTGGCGGTGGCGACCGATGCCGATAAACTGCGCGCTTTTCCGCACGGCGCGGCAGTGTTCGTTGATCTTATATAAATGTAAAAATCAAGCTCCACGGGAAACCGTGGAGCTTGTGCGTTTTATTTCGGCTTGAATCCGGATTCTGTTTATATTATATCAGGTGTGTGCCATGGGCTTTAATCAAAGGTTGAGAGAAATGCCGCTTAAAAATATATGGAAAATAACAGCAAGAAAATACCAAAAAGCTCTTGACAAAACCGATCTAAAATGGTATACTATATAAGCTCACTCCGAGAGAGACCTAAATAAAGTTGATAAAAAGTTTAAAAAACTTAAAAAACTTTTGAAAAAAGGGTTGACAAACGGGAGCGGGTGTGGTATAATAACAAAGTCGCCTGAAGGGAACTTCGAGAGGCAAAAGAAGATCCTTGAAAATTGAACAACAACGAAAAGAACGAAAACAC
>CAZGHD010000167.1:0-1580 GCA_964525525.1 uncultured Lachnospiraceae bacterium
GCGGGAACGTCGATGGGAGCGGGCATATAGTCAACGATAGCGTCGAGCAGCTTCTGAACACCCTTGTTACGGTAAGAAGTACCGCAAACAACGGGAACCATTGTATTATCAATGGTAGCCTTACGGATAGCTGCCTTGATCTCCTCAACAGAGATCTCTTCGCCTGCGAAATATTTTTCGAGAAGAGTGTCGTCACATTCGGCAACAGCTTCGATCATTGCAGCGCGATATTCTTCTGCCTTCTCGACCATATCCTCCGGAATGGGTTCAACTCTCATGTCCTTACCAAGATCATCATAATAGATGTCTGCTTCCATATTGATAAGGTCAATAATTCCTCTGAATTCGGATTCAGCTCCGATAGGAAGCTGTATCGGCACCGCGTTAGCATGGAGACGCTCCTTCATCATGTCGATAACACGATAGAAGTTTGCGCCGGTAATGTCCATCTTGTTGACATAAGCCATACGCGGAACTTTGTATTTATCAGCCTGGCGCCAAACAGTCTCGGACTGAGGCTCAACACCACCCTTTGCGCAAAGAACGGTAACAGAACCGTCAAGTACGCGAAGCGAACGCTCAACTTCAACAGTGAAGTCAACGTGACCGGGGGTATCAATTATATTGATACGGTGGTTTTTCCAATGACAGGTGGTAGCAGCGGAGGTGATAGTGATACCGCGCTCCTGCTCCTGCTCCATCCAGTCCATTGTAGCAGAACCATCGTGTGTTTCGCCAAGCTTGTGGTTAACACCCGTGTAGAAAAGTATACGCTCGGTAGTAGTGGTCTTACCTGCGTCGATATGAGCCATTATACCGATATTACGTGTACGCTCAAGCGAATATTCCCTTGGCATTAAATAGTTCTCCTTTCAAGTGGCATGCAAAAATTTTGCCCACGCCTATTAATATCTGTAGTGAGCAAAAGCCTTGTTTGCTTCTGCCATCTTGTGAGTGTCTTCTTTTTTCTTGAATGCGCCGCCGGTGCTGTTCTTAGCATCCAGGATCTCTGCGCAAAGACGCTCTGCCATAGTCTTCTCACCGCGAGTTCTCGCGTAGTTAACTACCCAACGAAGTCCGAGAGTCTGTCTTCTCTCGGGTCTAACCTCCATCGGTACCTGGTAGGTGGAACCACCTACACGGCGAGCTTTAACCTCAAGCTGAGGCATAACGTTTTCAAGAGCCTGCTCGAAAGCTTCAAGACCGTTCTGACCGGATTTCTCTTCAATCATCTTGAAAGAATCGTAAACGATCTTCTGAGCAACGCCTCTCTTGCCGTCAAGCATAATATTGTTAATAAGCTTAGTGACCAGCTTGGAATTATAAAGCGGATCCGGCAATACGTCTCTCTTTGATATCTGACCTCTTCTTGGCACTTTCCTTCCCTCCTTCATAAATAATGAATCTCATAGGTACTCGAAAGTTACCTCCCGTAAGCACTCAAAACGAAGGCTAATCATGTATAAACAATCATAATTACAGCACTACGTTAAACAAGTACTTCCGATTTTGCGAAGCTATTATTTCTTCTTCGCGCGTTTTGTACCGTACTTAGAACGGCTCTGGTTACGTTTGTCAAC
>CAZGHD010000167.1:1590-3676 GCA_964525525.1 uncultured Lachnospiraceae bacterium
CAACGCCCTGGGTATCAAGTGTACCACGAATGATGTGGTAACGGCAACCGGGAAGGTCGCGTACTCTACCGCCGCGGATAAGAACTACCGAGTGCTCCTGAAGGTTGTGGCCTATACCGGGGATATAGGATGTTACCTCAAAACCGTTGGTAAGTCTTACTCTGGCGATCTTACGAAGAGCTGAGTTAGGCTTCTTCGGAGTTACCGTGCTGACTCTGGTGCATACTCCGCGCTTCTGCGGTGCGTGCTGGTCGATCGGACGGTTCTTAAGAGTGTTAACACCCTTCTGAAGTGCCTGAGACTTTGACTTGTAAACCTTGTCCTGTCTGCCCTGTCTAACGAGCTGGTTAAAGGTTGGCATTGTTTTCCTCCTTTTCTCTGTAATTATTTTGTTTATACATACAGCCGCGCGACGGAATAATCCGTCGTGCGGCGGTATATCAAAATAGGTCGTGCAGACATTTACACATTCTGCAACAGTATATATTATAGCACCATATCTATGGTTTTGTCAAGAGATTTATCGCAAATTAATTACGATAATATAATCTTATCAAACCGCAAGGTCTTCGCCGTTTTCGGCGGTCTCATTTTCGCCGGTGACAGCAGCCTCGTCAATTACGTCAGACACTGCTTCAAGGTCGATCTGCGCTTCAACATCGGTATCCGCAACAGAATCAACAGCCTCCTGATCCTCGTCAGAATCCTCTCCTTTAACCTGCGACTCGACCTCGATATTTCTGTATCTGGTCATACCGGTTCCGGCAGGGATCAGCTTACCGATAATAACGTTCTCTTTAAGTCCGAGAAGGTGGTCAACCTTACCGCGGATAGCCGCCTCGGTAAGAACCTTAGTGGTCTCCTGGAAGGAAGCCGCGGACAGGAAGGAATCGGTAAGAAGCGATGCCTTGGTGATACCGAGAAGAACCTCGGAGTTGGTAGCAAGCTGAAGGTCTACTTCACCTGCATCTATGCGAGCCTGGATGCGCTCGTTTTCTTCGTTGAATTCAACAACGTCAACAAGTGAGCCGACGAGAAGATCGGTATCTCCCGCATCCTCAACTCTGGTCTTGCGGGTCATCTGACGCGCAATTACCTCGATATGCTTATCGTTAATATCAACACCCTGAGAACGGTAAACTCTCTGTACCTCGCGAATGATATAGTCATACGCAGATGCAAGACCGTTTATTCTGGTGATGTCCGCGGGACTCATATCACCCTCGGTCAGAGCCTGACCGCGAGCAACGTAGTCACCGTCGTTAACGATTATTCTCATTCCGAACGGAACCTGATAGCTGGTTTCGTTTCCGGCGTCGTCGGTAATAACTACGCCGCGGAGACGCTTAACGTCCTGAATGGAGACCTTACCTGCGTTCTCGGCAAGTATAGCGGTCTTCTTGGGACGGCGTGCCTCAAACAGTTCTTCAACTCTGGGAAGACCCTGAGTAATGTTGGAGCCTGCAACACCACCGGTGTGGAAGGTACGCATGGTAAGCTGAGTACCGGGCTCACCGATAGACTGAGCCGCGATGATACCGACAGCCTCACCGACGTTAACGGCCTTACCGGACGCAAGGTCGGAACCGTAGCAGTGTGAACAGATACCGTGCTTTGAGCGGCACTTGAGTATCGTACGGATCTGAACCTTCTTGATACCCGCTTTTACTATTCTGTCTGCTATCTTTTCGGTGATAATATTGTCGTTTTCAATGATCACCTCGCCGGTAGTGGGATCAACCACGTCACCGAGAGTGTAACGGCCTACAAGTCTGTCCTTGAGAGGCTCGATTATACGCTGTTCGCCGGTGGAAACAACGTCGGAATTATCAACGATGTCGCTGACCCAGAGACCCTCGGTCGCGCCGCAGTTGTCCTCGCGGATAACGATGTTCTGTGATATATCAACAAGACGTCTGGTAAGGTAACCGGAGTCTGCCGTACGAAGCGCGGTATCGGAAAGTGACTTACGTGCACCACGCGCTGCCATGAAGTACTCAAGTATATTAAGACCTTCACGGAAGTTGGATTTGATCGGTATCTCCATCGTCTTACCGTTGGTAGCGAACATAAGTCCGCGCATACC
>CAZGHD010000168.1:0-3673 GCA_964525525.1 uncultured Lachnospiraceae bacterium
AACTCCGGATCGGGATGCCAGCTCTCGTGACCGTGGCAGATCATATGCGCGTATGCGCCGATAGGCTTACCGATATAACCGTCCTCGATAAGCTTTCTTGAAGTCTGAATTGCCGCGCCCATATAAGTATCGGGTGCGCCACCAAGCATAAGTCCTTTTTCTTCAGCGAGCTTTACAAGTTCAATACCTTCTTCAATGGTAGCACCGAGAGGTTTTTCGGAATATACGTGCTTGCCCGCAAGGAGAGCAGCCTTGGTAACTTCAAAGTGCTCGTAGGGACGGGTAATGTTAAGTACGATATCTACCTCGGGATCGGCAAAAAGCTCGTACATATCGTTATAGAGCTTGGGAATGTTGTACTTCTCTACGGCTTTTTCTGCGCGTTCTCTGATAAGATCGCAAACGCCGATGATCTCAACTTCCTTGAACATATTAGTGAGGTTTTGGAGATATATGCCGGAAATTGCACCAACACCGACAAAACCTATCTTAACTTTGTTTGACATAATATTTCTCCTTATTTGTTTAATACATTTTAGCGCTGTTTTCGTATCTTGTGGGATCGAGGTTGTTTTCGACGGCATATGCTTTGCCTTCGCCTGCCCAGATCATGCCGCGGCGGAATATTTCCTGTGCGTTGGGAGAGTTGTCAAATACGTCGTCGTGGTGGCCGAGAGAAGTGTAGAATACTCGTCCGAGTCCCCAGAACTTTGTCCACGCAACCGGCATATCAACGGGTTTATTGGAAGCATGATAGTAATTAACAAGCGGGAATCTTGTGGTAGCAAGAACCTCGATGGAAGGATCGATGTGAAGATAATAATGCTCGCTGCATACGTGAAAATCTTCAAGCCCTGCAATGATGGGACTTGAGCCGTGGCAGATGTTAACAGTGTAATCAACACCGTCTCCTCCGGGATGGCTGACCCACTGACCGCCGGTCATAAACTGCCACTCGGTATCCTGACGGAAAGAGTCGCACATACCGCCATGTACGCCGGCAAGTCCGACACCTGACGCAACAGCCTTTGATACGTTTTCAACAAGATCATGGTCAATGCTTCCCATAGTCCAGCATGACACGATAAGATCGAGTTTCTTTAATTCTTCCAGATTGGAAAGACAGTCCAAGGTGTCGTAAATTTCAGCGGAATATCCTTCGTTTTTGAGAAGATTGGCAAAACGCTTTGAGGTAAGTTTGGGCTCGTGGCCGTCCCAACCGCCTTGGAATATCAATGCAGATTTCATACGGGTATTCTCCTTTTATCATTACGTGATAATTAATTTGTAATTTTTCTCTACTTTTTTATGCTTTATGCTTGTATAATACCATAATTTGTGATAAAATTATAGCCATAAATATGTTTTTTTGTGCCAAATATTGCGTTTTACACTTCTTATACGGAGGAAAGCAGTAATGTTACCTTTTTTTGAACCGAGAGATAATCCGATTTCCTTTATAAAAGGCTCTATGGGAGAATTTCCACCGCATTTTCACAGGGAAGTAGAGCTGTTCTGCGTTACCGAGGGAATGGCAGAAGTTGATATATCGGGAAACCGCAAAAAACTTTATGCGGGTGATATTGCGATAGTTTTCCCAAATGAGATACACGAGTATGTCGGAAACACGAGTAACGGCCACGCTACTCTTATTTTTGACCCGCTGACGTGCCCTGATTTCTTTTCGGTTTTTACAAATTTCGTCGCAAAAAATCCGTTTCTTGAGCAGCGCGAACAATCGCCCGAGTTCAAAGAAGCGCTAAAAGATCTCCTGTCTGTACTGAAAAAAGATTCGGATGTCCCCACTGTTTTGATAAAAGGGCATCTGACAGTGCTGCTTTACTACCTCCTTGGGTGTGTTTCTACCGAAAAGAACTTGTCGTCACGGAACCCGGATATAGTTGCTCAAGTAATAAATTACGTCTCTTTACACTATCTTGAACAGATAAGCCTTGAGTCTGTTTCGGTTTCGCTTGGATACAGCAAATACGAAATATCACGGGTATTTTCAAAAAAACTCGGTATTCATTTTAACGAATACCTGAACTCAAGGCGTACCGAGCACGCGGTTGCTTTGCTCAAAGATACTTCAAAGCCGATAACGGAGATAGCTTTTGCAAGCGGATTTGAGAGTCTGCGAACTTTCTACCGAGTGTTTTCAAACAAATACAGGATTTCTCCGATGAAATACAGAATGAACGAAGGAAACTTAAACGGAGAAATGTGAAAAATGTGATTATAAGACGAAAAATAGCTGAAAATCTTTCAAAAAAAAATAATATTTGTTTGCTTTTTTCTTCGTGTTCTGTTATAATATAATGTCGTATAGTATGATTTACGCTATTTTAATTTGTTTTTACGAGGCGATAGAGAATGATAAAAATAGGACTTGACGTCGGATCGACTACTCTCAAGTGCGTGGCACTGAACGAGGCAGGCGCGATCATATACAGCCAATATGAACGTCACTATTCCAAGATTTCAGAAAAAACCGCAGAAATGCTCAGAGCTATATCTGACAGATTCCCGGGGGAGCAGTTTTCTATAACCATTTCTGGCTCTGCGGGAATGGGAATAGCCAACCAGCTTGATATACAGTTCGCTCAGGAGGTTTACGCTACCAGAATTGCGGTAAAAGAGCGAGTTCCCGAAGCTAACGTAGTAATTGAGCTTGGCGGCGAGGATGCTAAAATTCTGTTCCTCGACGGTTGCCTCGAGGTAAGAATGAACGGCTCGTGTGCCGGAGGTACAGGTGCATTTATCGACCAGATGGCAACCCTCCTTGATCTTACTCCCGATCAGATGAACGTATTGGCAAAAGAACACGGCAAAATATACACTATCGCTTCAAGATGCGGCGTGTTTGCAAAATCAGATATTCAGCCGCTTGTAAACCAAGGTGCGTCAAAAGAGGATATTTGCGCGAGTATCTTTTACGCGGTTGTCAATCAGACGATAGCGGGACTCGCACAGGGCAGAGAGATAGAGGGTAACGTGGTATACCTTGGTGGACCTCTTACTTTCCTCTCCCAGCTCAGACACAGCTTTGATAAAACGTTAAAAACCGAAGGACTTTGTCCCGAGGATTCTCTTTATTTCGTCGCGCTCGGCGCCGCGCTTATTCCTGCGGAAAAAATATATTCAAGTCTTGATGAACTGATTGAAAAAATAGAAAAGTACTGTGGAAACGGCACTTACAGAGCGTGCGATCCGCTCTTTGAAACCGAAGCAGAATACGACGAATTTTTAGCAAGACACGCGAAAGCCTGTATCAATACCGAGGGTGTGATTCCCGACGAGGGCGAATATCCCGTATGGATAGGTATTGACGCCGGATCGACCACTGTAAAAGCCGTAGCTATCAACAAAGACAAGGAGATCGTTTTTAACAGATATACATCAAACTTGGGCAATCCCGTAAGCATAGTAAAAGAGATTCTCGCCGAGTTTTACACAGAACATCCGAGAGCGTCGGTTAAAGCCGGATGCGTAACCGGATACGGCGAGGACATAATAAAAAATGCATTCGGTATCGACTACGGAATTGTCGAAACTGTTGCCCACTATACTGCCGCTGCAAAATTTGATCCGCTTGTTGATTTTATTATAGACATCGGCGGTCAGGATATAAAGTGCTTTAAGATAAGAAACGGCGCGATAGACAATATCTTCC
>CAZGHD010000169.1:0-3633 GCA_964525525.1 uncultured Lachnospiraceae bacterium
GCCCGACCAACAAAGTAATGGTAAACGGCAATTATATGAAAGAGTACTGGGGCGAAGGCAGTGCGCGCGCCCGTAACTGGCAGAGATACGATCTCGGCGGCGCGGCTAAACTCTCCTTCGTTGAAGGCGTTGACTGCTACGTTCCTTACGCAGGCTCCCTTCACGACAACCTCTCCACCACTCTCTCAAAGGTGCGCTCCACTATGTGTAACTGCGGTGCACTCACCATTCCCGAGCTTCAGAGCAAGGCTAAACTTACCCTCGTCAGCAGCGTTTCGATAGTTGAAGGCGGCGCTCACGACGTTGTGGTAAAGGATATGAATCAGAAATAAACTACAAAAAATCGGATTCCGCAAAAGAATCCGATTTTTTAACAAGTAACAGTCCATAATAAATATGAGGTGACTAAGTCTGAAAATGAATTTTCAGACCTATTCAGCACGAAAGGCATGGTAATAAAATGAACAAATCAAAGCTCCGCGAATACGCGAAAATAACCGTCCGCCTCGGCGCGAACGTGCAGAAAGGACAGGACGTTTTCCTCTCCTGCCCTGTCGTATGCGCTGAATTCGGACGAATGATAATGGAAGAAGCCTATGCCGCAGGCGCGGCGGAAGTCATAATGAACTATTTTGACGAAAAGGCTTCCCGCATAAAATATCTTAACTCGGACATATCGGTATTTGAAAACGTTCCCGCGTGGGAGATAGAACGCCGTAACTACTACGGTCGCCGTCACGCGGCAATGATAACAGTCCTTGCTGAAGACCCCGAGATCAACGCGGGCGTCCCCGGCGAAAAACTCCTTGCCGCCGCGCGTGCACGCCACAAGGCGTTTGAAGAATATTATAAAATGATGGACGCGGGCGACATCTGCTGGACTCTGGTCGCGTACCCCATTCCCGAATGGGCAAGTAAAGTATTCCCCGACGCAACACCCGCCCACGCGGTTGAGCTCCTTTGGAACGCTATTTTCAAAACGGTCAGAATAACCCGCGGCGACACCGTAAAGAAGTGGCACGCGCATGACAGAATGCTCAAAAAACGCTCTAAAAAGCTCAACGACTTCGCGTTTGAGGCAATCGAGTGCAAGAACTCACTCGGCACTGACATTCGCATAGGTCTGCCCGAAAATCACGTCTGGCTCGGCGGCAGCGACACGTCCACCGACGGTATATCCTACTTCCCCAATATGCCCACCGAGGAGATCTTCACTATGCCTCACTGCAGAAAGACAGAGGGCACTGTGTTTTCCTCAATGCCGCTGTCCTATCAGGGAAATATGATAGATCATTTCTCTCTCACCTTCAAGAACGGTGAGGTGGTAGACTTTACAGCGGAGGTCGGACGCGACGCGCTCGCGCGCCTGCTTGAAACTGACGAAGGCTCCCGCCGTCTCGGTGAGGGCGCGCTCATTCCGCACGACTCTCCCATTTCTAACCAGAAGATACTTTTCTACAACACTCTGTTTGACGAAAACGCTTCCTGCCACCTCGCGCTCGGAGACTGCTATCCCAACACGATAAAGGGCGGAGAGCAGCTTGACCGTGAAAAGCTCGGCGAGCTTGGCGGCAACCACTCGGCAAACCACGTAGACTTTATGTTCGGCACTCCCGATATGCAGATCACCGGCATCAAAAAGGACGGCTCGACCCACGAAGTATTCCGCGACGGCGGATTCGTATTCTGATATAAGCAAAAGTGCCGTATCGCTTTCCGCGATACGGCACTTTATTTTTTATGAATCAGCCGCTATAGCTTCGAGTTTACCGTTAAACTCTTTGAGAAGGATCTTCATTATTTTCTCTTGTGCAGCGTATCCGCCTTCAAAATTCTTATCGCCTTCGTCTATAAGATCGCCGAACATTGCCCCTTCCGGTCTGCCCCACAGCTCACCGTAGATCCATGCGGGACCAAGCTTAACGTTGTTCGCGATCGTATCCATGATCTGCTTGGTCTGATCGTCCCTTGTGTACTTACCTTTAAGCACCGAGTCATAATAAACGGGCTTAACGGAATTATAGGATTCACACGCCATAGCTTCAAGAAGAGCGCCGCTCATTTCGGGGTCAGATGCAGTCGTCGGTACCATAAATATCGAATACTGTTCCTGAACGAAGGAGTAATAATCATCCTGCGCCTCATCATACTTCGGCAAGGGAAGCACTGCATACTCGCTGTCCATATATCTGAAATACTGACTTTCCGCATACTTCAAGTGTAACGGAGCTAAAAGCAATCTTCCGAGCGAAAAATAATCTCTCGTGTCAATAAGTCCTACTCTGCTAACAGTGTCAAGCGCATCGGGACTTTCATTAAGGAGCGCGAATATCTTATCAAAAGCGGTAGAAATTTTTTCTTTATCTGCAGTGTTGATCTCGTACCAGCCGTCATCACCTTTTGTAATAAAGCTCATATCAAATGCACTCCAGAACATATCGCAGTTGTCATCGGCATTGATACCGATACCGAATCTGTCATTTCCGTTTACCGTTTTGTCGTTATCCACGTCGACGTAAATACCGGAGATGATCTCATTAACGTAGTCGATAGTCCATCTTCCGCTGTTTACCACCTCGTAAGGATCCTCATAACCAAATCCGTTACCCAAATATTTGTTATAAAACATAACCATAGTAAAACGGGAAAGGGACATGGATGCGGCACCGGTGATAGCGTACAGACGTCCGTTTATTTCGGCTTCATCTATCCAGAGCTGGGACCACCACGGGCTTTCAGTGTCAAGATAAGTTTCGATACCGTTGCCGTAAAGATCTAACACCGCTCCGTCCGGGATAAACTGAATCGCCTCGTCAGACGGTGCCGCGATAAGGTCAAACGAATTGTCGCCGGAATTGACGATCTCTCTGAGTTTCTTTTCGTCGTTTTGAACGGTCTGCTCTATTTTCACGCCAAGCAGCTCTTCAACCGCAATATTTCTGTAATAGAGAGCATCGTTTACGGGGTCACCGGTAAGGTCTTCAACGCATATTTCGTTATATATCCAGCGGTGTTCGAAGCTGTTTGCGTTTTGTGTGAGAATATTTACAGTCTTTCCGCCATAGTCAAGCTCTTTGAGCCCATCGGGGAAATAATCTGTCTGCGATGAGTTATCCCCGGGGTCTGTCGTTGCCGCAGTGGTGGTGTTTGCGGTGCCGTCGTTGTCATTTTTAATATCACCGTCGCCGGAACAAGCTATCAAGGCAGGCAAAAGCAATGACAGTACGAGGATCAGTGCTGTTATTCGCTTCATATAAATCTCCATTCCACCGCTTCGCGGCGGCACAAAAATGTTAATTAAATCCAAATGTGTTCGCTTATGCGAACACATTTGGATTTGAGTACGTGATAATGTAACTTTGGCTAATAGCCAAATAATGGTCACCGTTTATTATATATTAATAATCGAATGCTTCTACTTCTCTGCGGAGAATCTTGAGGAGCTTGGGAAGCATACGTTCCTGAGACGCATATGCACTGGCAAAACTCTTTTCGCCTGCGTATATCGGGCCGCGTAAAACAGCTGCCGCAGGGAGGTCAAGCAAACGTCCGTAGATCCAAGCGGTGTCAACCTTGGTATTGGTGGTAATGGTATCAAGCATCTGTCTTGACTGAGGGTCGTTTGCGTATCTG
>CAZGHD010000170.1:0-3574 GCA_964525525.1 uncultured Lachnospiraceae bacterium
CTTTCCACTTTCAACCGTTCCCGTTTACCCCCGCGTTTTCCGTATATAATATATATAAGGTAAAAAAACGGAGGAACAAAATGGAAAATACCCTAAAAATAACGAGCGAATCGGCGGAAAATTTTGCGAGATACCTGCGTGAGAATGAAAAAAGCGCCGCGACGGTGGAAAAATACCTGCGCGACGTGAGATCGTTTATCGAATTTTTGGACGGCAGACAGCCGGACAAGGCCGCCGTTCTTGAATACAAAACCGCCCTCGCGGAAAATTTCGCGGTCAGCAGTGCCAACTCGATGATCGCCGCGCTGAACTCCTTTTTGAAGTTCGCGGGGTTTTATTCGCTGTGCGTAAAGCAGTTCAGAGTCCAGCGCTCTGCCTACTGCCCCGAGGAAAAGGAGCTGACCCGCGCGGAGTACGAGCGTCTTGTCCAAACCGCGAAAACGCGCGGAAAAGAGCGCCTTGCCCTGCTCATTCAAACGGTGTGCGGAACGGGAATCAGAGTGAGCGAGCTTGAATTTATCACAATTGAAGCGGCGCGCGAGGGTCGGGCGGTGGTGAACTGCAAGGGCAAAACGCGCGCGGTATTCATCGTAAAAGACCTGCGCAAAAAGCTGATAAGTTACGCGCGGGCAAACGGCATCACGCAAGGCGCAGTCTTCGTTGGCAGAACGGGAAAGCCGATAAACCGCTCGACCGTTTGGCGGGAGATGAAATCTCTGTGCGGGGACGCGAAGGTCAGCCCGGGCAAGGTGTTCCCTCACAATCTGCGCCACCTGTTCGCGCGGATATTTTACGGGCTGGAAAAGGACATCGCAAAGCTTGCGGACATTCTCGGTCACGCGAGCATCAACACCACGAGGATCTATATCGTAACCACCGGCGAAGAACACAGACGCAAGATGGAAAGCATGCGGCTTATAATATAAGCTTATAATATAAAATGAAAAAACCGACGGAATATCCGCCGGAATACCACGTAATAAGCGTTATGTTGCAGCGTGCGAAAACGAAATAGAAAAAT
The DNA here is from genome assembly GCA_964525525.1 of uncultured Lachnospiraceae bacterium. Lineage (GTDB taxonomy): Bacteria > Bacillota > Clostridia > Oscillospirales > CAG-272 > RGIG2161. The sequence goes on from CAZGHD010000170.1 coordinate 1,022, forward strand.
TTACTGCATTTTAATAATTATACTACATAATACGCCATTTTTCAATACTTATTATAAATAAATTTTCTTTTTTCAGCAAAAATATGCATGAAAACAAAGCCTTTGCGAAAAAAGGCTTTTTAGCTATGCGCTTTTTTGCTTTTCATAACGGTGTCATTTCTGCCTTGCTATTATTTTGGGCTATATTTGCAACATAACGCTTATTACGTTGTATTTGAGTTACAGGGGATAGTTGGCTTTTTTTATTCCCCAAAAATAAGTAAACACTTAAAATCCTCAAAAAAAGGAGGGCTTTATTTGAGACAAGAAAACGTTCGCGCAAGACTGATAGAAAGCGCGATAAAAACCGTTGCTCAAAACGGGCTTGACAAAACAACGACGAAAGCGATAGTAAGCGGAACGGATATTAATGAAGCCTATATCTACAGCCACTTTTCCGGAAAAGAGGAGCTTCTCTCAAAGGCGTTTGACAGCCTTGACGAGGAACTCGCCGCAAAGATAGTACAGCACCTGCAGATTATGTCAAGATACGATATGGATCACGAAACGAGGAGCCGCTTTTTCTTCTTCGCCGTGTGGAATTTTCTGACGGGAAATAGAGAAAAGTGCCTCGCATTCGTTCAGTACTACTACTCGCCGTATTTTCTGAAGTACTCGGTCGAGCTTCACAAGCAGCGCTACTTGCCGCTGGTACAAAAATTCAAAAGAGTATTTATCGACGAAGCGGACGTGTGGATGATCTTAAACCATATCCTGAACGTAATGCTGGACTTTGCCGTTAAGGTCCATACCGGCCAGATGTCAGAAGAAGACGATTACGCCGAGCACGTTTTCCGTGTGATTTACCGTTCGGTTGAACAATATTTCAAAAAAGAAGAGGTTAAAAAACAATGAGTAAAGAAAAATCTTCCACGGCGCATAAGATATTGACGGTAGTCGGTACCGTGCTGTGCGTCATTCTGATTCCGATCCTGATAATCAACTTGACTCTCATCGCAAAAAGTTATATGAATTCCGACGACGTTCCCAGCATCGGCGGTTATCTGCCGCTGATAGTACTTACCGACTCTATGTATCCCGAGATAGAGAGCGGCGACCTGATAATCTGTCACACCGTCAAGGCGGAGGACGTTAAGGAACGGGACGTTATCTCTTTCTTTGACCCCGCGGGCAACGGCACCAGCATCGTAACCCACCGAGTTATAGAGATAGTGACCGAGGACGGAGAGATCAAATTCCGCACCCGAGGCGACAACAACAACACCGAGGACCGTGATCTCGTCTCTTCAGACGATCTGGTCGGTATATATAAATCGAGAATTCCCGGCGCGGGACATATCGCCATGTTTATGCAGTCCACGACAGGACTTATCATATGCGTGGTGCTCCCGATAATACTTATCGTCGCGTACGATCTCATTCGCCGCCGCCTGTACGACAAGGGTAAGCAGCAGGACAACGCCGCCCTCCTTGCCGAGCTTGAAGCACTCAAGGCGCAGATGGCGCAAAATCAGAGCTCCAACCCCGAATCGGGCGACTCGGGCGAGGATAAATAAGCGTATTCTTCCCTCGGAAGCCACGTCCGGGGATGATACAATCTTCCCGGGAAAAGGGAAGAATATATGAAATAAACGAAAGGAAATCAAAAAACAATGAAGAAAAACGTAATGATGAGAGTTGCTTCCGCTCTTTTGGTAGCAGTTCTTCTCTCTACCTGCGCTATCTCCGGCACTTTTGCGAAGTACGTTACCACTGCAAGCGGTACCGATACTGCGAGAGTTGCTCATTTTGGCGTTGTAATTACTGCTAATGGTAATACTTTTGCAAACACATATGAAACGGATAACGCTTCTGTCAAGGGAACTATTGCAAATTCTGTTGTCGGCAAAGAAGGAGCAGACGTTATTGCTCCTGGCACAACTGGTTCTTTAACTGCTATGACTCTTTCTGGTATTCCCGAAGTAGCAGTTAATGTTGAGTATGTTGCCGACCTTACTCTTACTAACTGGGTTCTTGGTGATGGTACTACAGAGTATTGTCCTGTATATTTTACTATAGGTACTGGTGCTAATGCAAAAACTTATGGAACTACTCATACTAGTTTAGGTTTGGACTATGAGTATGATACCGTTGCAGAATTGGAAACTGCTGTTGAAAACGCGATTGCTGATTATTCTGAAAATTATGCTCCTCATACCGATCTTTCTGTAGAGTCTACTGTTGGAACTCCTGATGTTGTTTGGACATGGGCGTTTGATAACGGAGATGACTCTAAAGATACTTGGCTTGGTAATGCAGCAGCAGCTGGTAACTATGCGACTATTGCTCTTACTGTTACCACTACCGTAACCCAGATCGACTAATTAACTTGACTTTACACGCACGGCAAAAACGCGGTCTGCCACGTCTCTCGTGGCGGGGCTCGGGCGGACCGACGTTTTGAGCGTTTGCGTGATCCGCACTCCGTCCGTGCCCTGCAATGATCCTTTTTTAAGGGTTACTAATCCCCTGCAGGGCGCGGCACGGGTGGGTTTTAAAGTGGAAAGTTGAAAA
>CAZGHD010000171.1:0-3569 GCA_964525525.1 uncultured Lachnospiraceae bacterium
CGGCGAGAAGAGAGGAGAGATTTATAAATCGGATAGTTGACGATAGCCATAAACATTCCAATAATGCCTATAATGATACCGGGGATCATTGCGTTCTCAATTCCGAGAGTCCTGCCAATATCGGTCATTACAAGGCTCATGCCGCCACCCATGATGATTGCACTGATACTGCCAAAGACGTAAGCGAATACGTTTGCGGGGCGTTTCACTTTGCGGTCAAGTTCTTTAAGCTCGTCAAGCTGGGTATGTTCTTTTTCGGTGTACTGGGTGCGGATCTTTTGTACCAAATATTCTTTGTCGTTTCTGTTCATGGCGATTACCTCTTTCTTCATTTTACAAGCGTATTATACAGCACTTATGTTTTTGATTTTTTTAGAAAATGTTTGAGTTTTATTAAAATGAAAAAATCCCGCTGATAATTAAATCAGCGGGATTTTATGCGATATTAGTTAATTTGAAGTATCGGTTTTGGGTGCCGGCTCGTCGGAATTTAATTTTGTGTAGATAAGCATTCCTGCGATTATTATTATAAAACCGATGATTACGGGCACGGGAGGAATCTCAATTCCGCACAAAGCTACCCATACGGGACCGAGGATAAGTTCCCACAGAGCGATTACAGTGGCCTTTTGAGGCGCTGTGCGCTGCGAACCGAGGGTGTAGAAGGTGTATCCACCTCCGACCTGAACTACGCCGAGAACAAGCATAATTATCCAGTCGGTAACCGACATTGTGGATATTCCTGCGGCGCAGGAAGGGAAGAGTGCGAAAACTACTATAGCGGTAAACACGTTTGCTATCGCTACGAGTCCGATTGCGTTGTCTCCTGCGGCTTTTTTTGCGCCGAGAGTCATCAGCATAAAGGTGAATCCCGAAGTGAGCGCAAGAAGATTTCCTGCGCGGTTGGTCGCGTCTGTACCGGAAAGCATAAACAGAACAACTCCTGCTATGATTATGCAGACGGGGAAGAATTCTTTGAGCTTGAATCTGCGTTTTAGTATGAGGTTCAAAATGAATATCCAGACGACCGAAGTGTACTGCATTCCCACCGCTATCGGCGTAGAGGTCATTTTGAGTGAAACTAACACCGCAAGACATACTGCGGCGTATGACACCACGTAGACCAGCATCCACGGTGACCATTTTAATTTTTTTGGTCTGATAAAGGCGCACATTGCAATAGATGCGATAACCGAGCGCAGACCGCAAACGAGTATAGAATCAATATGTATGAATTTTACGAGAGGGGAATTCAGGCTCCACAGGACCGCTCCTATGAAAACGAGAAGCCCTCCCGAAATTTTTGGTTTTGTCATTGTCTCCTCCAAATCAGTCAAGCTCTTTAAGAATTTCAGGGAACGGAGAAAGGCTTCTTCTCAAAATTCCGTGAAGCTGAGCTATCGCTATTCCGTAGTTGGTCATAGGAATCTCGGCGTCGTCGGAAACTCTTCCGCGGAAAGCCATCTCCTTCTCGGTGAGCATACATCCGCCGCAGTGGATTATGAGTTTGTACTCTCCAAGATCCTCAGGGAAACTGTTTCCTGAAGAAAACTCAAATATCGGTTCGCACCCGGAATACTTTCTTATCCAAGCGGGAAGCTTTACCGCTCCTATATCTCCGCACTGGCGATGATGCGTACATCCCTCGGACATCAGTATTTTATCTCCGTCCTTGAGCTTGGAAAGCGTAGCGGCACCGCGTACCGCGCGTTCAAGATTACCCTTGTAACGTGCAAACAAAATGGAAAAAGACGTGAGAAGAACGTTATCGGGGACGATTTTTGCAACTTTTCCGAATACCTGAGAATCGGTGATAACTAATTTCGGCGGTGATTTAAGTGCCGCAAGCGCACTTTCAAGCTCAGTGTCGCGGGTAATAGTTGCGGTGCATCCTGCGTCAAGAATGTCTCTTATCGTTTGCTGCTGCGGGAGTATGAGTCTTCCTTTTGGAGCAGATTCGTCGATCGGCGTGACCAAAACCACGTGATCTCCGGGAGAAAGCAGGTCAGCGCATATCTTCTTTTCAGTTTGCTCTTTTTTTGCAAGAGAAGCTATCTTTTCGCGAAGTTCGTTTATGCCCGTGTTGTTTTTTGCGCTGACGTATACAGCGTTGTCCTCGGGTGATGGAGGGCTATTTAGTATGTCTGCTTTATTGTAAGCAATGATATACGGCATAGCGCGTTTATTTATAGCATCTATAAGTTCTTTATCGGGTAAGCGAAGTCCTTTTGAGGCGTCGACTACCAGAACCGCAATGTCAGCCGCGGCGAGAACGCGTTTTGCTTTTGCAACGCGCATATTGCCGAGGTCTCCCTCGTCGTCAATGCCGGGGGTATCAATAACCACGCACGGACCGAGCGGAAGTATTTCCATTGCTTTTTTTACAGGGTCGGTGGTAGTTCCCAAAACGTCGGACACGACAGACATATCCTGGCCGGTTACGGCATTAACAAGACTGGATTTTCCTGCGTTACGCATCCCGAAGAATCCGATATGCACACGTTCGGACGAAGTTGTATCGTTAAGTCCCATTTTTATCTCCTTTAGGGTAATTTGGGTAATCAGAAGCGGAAATCACGGCGGTTGGACGCTTTGATGTCCTCTATGTTTTTGCGGGCTATCTCGTATACTTTTTCGGTGGGAATCTTTTTAAGCTCGCTCTCGATCATCTTGAATCCTATCTCCTGTGTTTCAGGTGTTGCATAGTCTACAAGATATTCGGTGAGAGTCATTAGTGCGTTGGGATGGCAGCAGTTAAGTATCTGGCCGGTTTTGCACAGACTCATAAATCTGTCACCCGTTCTGCCTTCACGGTAGCAAGCGGTACAGAAAGAAGGAATGTGTCCCATTTGCATAAGCCAACGGACTACCTCGTCAAGGGTTCTTTGGTCCGACACGTCAAACTGTTCCGAGTCGTGGGGGCGTTCTGCCTCGGCATAACCGCCGACAGAGGTGCGGGACGCACCGCTGATCTGCGAGATTCCGAGATTAAGTGCTTCACCGCGTACCTTTTCAGATTCACGCGTGGAAATTATCATGCCCGTGTAGGGAACGGCTATTCTGATACAAGCGATGATCTTTTTGAAAATTTCGTCAGATATACCGTTATCAAACTGGTCGGGATCAATATCGTCCGCTCTCTTGAGACGGGGAACGCTTATAGTGTGGGGACCTACGCCGTGAACTGCCTCGAGGTGTTCTGCGTGCATCATAAGACCTACGAACTCATATTTGTAGAGCTCAAGACCAAAGAGAACTCCGAGACCTACGTCGTCAATTCCGCCCTCCATAGCTCTGTCCATAGCTTCTGTGTGATATTCATAGTTATGTTTGGGACCGGTGGGGTGGAGATTGAGATAACTTTCTTTGTGATAAGTTTCCTGGAAGAGAATGTAGGTACCTATTCCTGCATCCTTGAGTTTTCTGTAATTTTCTACGGTGGTTGCGGCGATGTTTACGTTTACGCGGCGGATAGCTCCGTTTTTATGTTTGATGCTGTATATGGTATCAATACACTCAAGGATATATTCGATAGGATTGTTCACGGGGTCCTCGCCGGCTTCGATCGC
>CAZGHD010000172.1:0-3529 GCA_964525525.1 uncultured Lachnospiraceae bacterium
GCCATATCAGCAAGCGCGACCTTGTCTATCTCCACGTCAAAGTGGCCGGAGTTTGACAGGAGCACGCCGTCCTTCATCACCTCAAGATGCTCGCGGCGGATAACGTCGCGGCAGCCGGTAACCGTGATGAAAAGATCGCCGAGCGGTGCCGCCTCTGCCATCGGCATAACGGCAAAACCGTCCATACGAGCCTCGATCGCCTTGATCGGGTCGATCTCGGTGACGATGACCTGCGCGCCCATGCCCTTTGAGCGCATAGCGATGCCCTTGCCGCACCATCCGTAGCCTGCGACTACCACGGTCTTGCCCGCGATAATGAGGTTGGTGCTGTTCATTATTCCGTCAAGGGTGGACTGGCCGGTGCCGTAGCGGTTGTCAAACAGGTGCTTGCAGTCCGCGTCGTTTACGTCCACCATGGTGTAGTCAAGCTGACCTGCCGCCTCGCGTGCGAGCAGGCGGTGAATACCCGTCGTGGTCTCCTCCGCGCCGCCGATGAGGTTCTTGCCGAACTCGCGGCACTCGCCGTGCAGAAGACCGGTGAGGTCTCCGCCGTCGTCTATCATCAGGTCGGGGCAAAGGGAGAGAGTTTTTATCAGATCCTGTTTGTACTCCTCGTCTGTGGTGCCTCTGTGTGCGTTGACCTCAAAGCCCATCTCGACCAGAGCCGCCGCCACGTCGTCCTGGGTGGACAGGGGGTTACAGCCGGTGACGTACACCTCTGCGCCGCCTGCCGCGAGGGTCATCGCGAGATACGCGGTCTTTGCCTCGAGGTGGATGGACATGGAGATCTTCATGCCCTTAAAGGGCTTGGTTTCGGAAAATTCGCGGTTTATCAGGTTCAGAACGGGCATGTAGCTCTTGACCCATTCTATCTTGTCACGCCCGGAGGGGGCGAGGTTGATGTCTTTAATGTTGCTCATGTTTTTTTCCTTTTCGGTTTTTGTTTTGCGGGGATTTGGTTGTGGCGGTTCGGGCGTGCAATGCACGCCCCTACGAGGTTATATATAAATATCCCTATGGGAAAATCATGAAAATGGGTTGGGTCCCATTTTTATGATTTTTATAAGGCAAGGCAGTGTGTATTTTATCGGCGAGTATGTGTCTCTACGCCTTGCCCGTTTTGCGGTAAATTGTTCGTGCCGGTGCGGACGTGCACGCCCCTACAAGGTTATATGGAATTTTATCGGGTTGTTTTTCTATGGGTAAAAACCGGCGTGCGAATGAACGAAGTTCATTCCGAAGCCACCCGCCTACAAGGTGATATGAAAATTTCAAATTGAAACCAACTTTCAATTTTCAACTTTCAACTTTCAACTTTACTCAGCCCCAGACTATTCTTCCGTACTCAAAATCGCCGGTGTAAACTCTGCCGGAGGCGAAGGTATAGGTGCCTTTGCCGTTCATATAATTCTTCTTGAACTGGCCTTCGTAGACGTCGCCGTTTGCCCAGACGTATTTGCCGGTGCCGTCGCGCATATCCGCAACGAACTCGCCCTCGTAAACGTCGCCGGACGCGAGGACGTATCTGCCGGTGCCTTCTTTGAGACCGTTTACGTAGCCGCCGGCGTAGGTCGCGCCGTCAGCCCAGACGCTCTCGCCGTAGCCGTTCTTTTTGCCGCCGGAAAATCCGCCGTCGTAGTAGCTTCCGTCTGCCCAGACGTACTTGCCCTCGCCGTCAAATCTGCCGTCCTTGAAGCTGCCCTCGTAGTAGTCGCCGTTGGCGGTGATATAGGTACCCTCGCCGTGCATGAGGTCGTTTGCAAAGTCGCCCTCGTAGGTGTCGTTATTCGAATAGGTAAACTTGCCCTCGCCGTGCTTGAGAATACCCAGCATTTCGCCCTGGTAGTAGCTTCCGTCCGAGTATACTACTGTATCCGACTCGCTGTCAAACTTGGCGGTGATTCCGTTGTCGTAATAAAGAGTACCCGACTGCATCTTGCCGTCCTTCATCCAGCCGAAATACGCGACGCTGGTTCCGTCAGCGACAGGCACCGACGTGTAGCGCAGTCCCATAAGGTACAGCGCGCCGACGGTGAGCGCAAGCAGGAATATAGCGATGACCACGCACAGCAGTATCACGCGGGAAAATTTCATTCTGTGGCGGCGGCGCGGACGTTTTTTGTTTATGGTTTGATTCATATAAATCTCCGTTTCTATCGCCCTAAAGCGGTTAATTACTTTAGCAAATTCAAATACGGTTGCTTCCGCGAGATCCTTCGGCTTGAACGCCCGATGGGCGTTCCTGCTCCATAAAGGTGTCATTCTGAGGGAGAAAACCTGTGGTTTTCGACTCGAACCCGACCGTAGGGAGGGCGCCGTTAGGCGGAATCTCCCTTTATGGAGCACCGCTCAGGATGACACGCGGAAGAGAAATACTACCGTACAATGACGCTTAACTCCATTTTCTTGGGAAAACAAAATTTATCTACCAAAAATTGTAAGTTAGCCTAACATTCCCTCGACCATGCTCATGATCTGCGGGATGCCGAAATTGTACAGATACACGGCCACGGCAAGCAGTCCTGCCGCGCCGATCACCAGCACGAGAATATCCGCGATGCTTGAGCTGTATCGGTTTTCCGCGCGATAGCGCAGTTCTTCCGGAATGAAAAAGTGCTGATCCTTTACAGGACGGCGAAATTCACGCGCGAAGGGGCGGATCTTCTGCTTTTCTTCGGATTTTTCGGGGTTTTCCAAAGCCTCGCGCGCCTTTTGTTCGTCCGCGATCTGCTCGGTGCTCTTGACTATCTTACGCAGGGTGCCGCCGTCGCGCAGGAATATCCGAAGCGGTGCGGCAATTCCGATCTCGTCTGCGGTCTGCGCTGACTCCGGCATGTGCAGCTTCTTGCGAAGTATTTTTCTCGCCACCGCGCCGGGCACGAATTTGTTGAAAAGCACTCCCGCCCAGCCGACCACCGCGCCGATGTAGATGCACCACACCACCATCGCGAGGTCTGATATCGGATAGCTTACGTTTAGTTTTTCAAGCATTTGAATTACAGGCATTTCAGTCTCCTTTTGATCGCAAAATTACGCTTTGGAGAAAAAAATTCAATGTCAGTTGAGAGAGATCTTATCCTTGCCTCCGACGTACGGACGGAGAGCCTCGGGAACGTTCACGCTGCCGTCCGCATTGAGATTGTTCTCAAGGAACGCGATGAGCATTCTCGGCGGAGCAACGACGGTGTTGTTAAGAGTGTGCGGGAAGTAGGTCGCGCCGCCGTCCTTGGGCTTAACTCTGATAGAGAGTCTGCGCGCCTGTGCGTCTCCGAGGTTGGAACAGCTTCCGACCTCAAAGTATTTCTTCTGTCTTGGCGACCATGCTTCAACGTCAAGGCTCTTGACCTTGAGGTCTGCGAGGTCTCCAGAGCAGCATCCGAGGGTGCGGACAGGAATATCAAGGGTGCGGAAGAAATCAACGGTGTTCTGCCACAGACGGTCGTACCACATATTGCTCTCGTCCGGATGGCAGATAACGATCATTTCCTGCTTTTCAAACTGGTGGATTCTGTAAACGCCGCGCTCCTCG
>CAZGHD010000173.1:0-3521 GCA_964525525.1 uncultured Lachnospiraceae bacterium
ATATGTATGAACAACGCTTTGCGTTGTTCCGTTCTCAACCCACAGGAGAAGGCAAATACCTTTTTGAAATTCCGTGAAACGAAAACGGGCGATTCGTGAATCGCCCCTACTTTCAACTATCAATTTTCACTTTTCCACACCTGTGGAAAACCCTGTGGAAAACTAACGGATATAACCTCGGACAAACCCTTTATCTACGGGCTTTTATCTGTGGATAACTTTTCCATACCGCATAATTTTTTTCCACATTACGAGTGGAAACGCCCCCCGCTTTCCACGTATTTCCACACGATTTTCCACACCTTTAACCAAGATTCGACCAAAAAACAAAAAAAATCCACGTAATAATCTTATAGAACGGGACGCCTGAATGACCTTCTCGGTCATTCCCGACGTCGTACCCTACAAGTTTCCAACATTTTTCAACACCGTTTGCAGTCAAAACCCTAAATCTTTTCCAACCCCCTCACCCGAAAAAACCCGATAAAATAAGGCTTTATTGGGTTTTCCACAGTTTCCACACCCCATAATAATAATACTAATAACTAATAATAAAAGATATATACTATAATACGCGCCGAAAGAGCAGAAAGGATGCCTAAAATATGAAGATCACCTTCGACAAAAAATTACTTACCGAAGCTATCACCCGCATGATGCTTGCCGTAACCTCAAAGAGCGTATCCCTTATCACCGAGGGCGTTCTGATAAAAGCAGAACAGGGGGAGGACAGCGTCACCCTTACCACCTACGATATGGAAAAAGGCGTCAGACTTTCCGTTCCGGCAGAGATCCACGAGGGCGGATTTTACATCATCTCCGCGCAGAAGCTTCTCGGTATCGTCCGCACCATGCCGGGCGAGGAGATAGACCTCAAGGTCGACGACAAGAACATAGTCACCGTTACCGGCGGCAGAAGTATGTTCAAGCTTCACGCGCTGTCCGGCTCAGATTTCCCGAGCCTTCCGTACCTCACCGCAGAGAGAGGACTTTACGTCAAGCAGGGCGACCTCAAAAATCTGATCTCCCGCGTGCTTTTCGCGGTCGCGGTCGGAGACCAGAACCACACCATGCTCAACGGCGTTTACTTTGAGATAAAAGATAAAATGATAAAGGTCATCGGCTGCGACGGCTTCAAGTTCGGTATGTGCGACAAGCTGTGCGAGCTTCAGAACAAGGCGCAGGACACCCCTGCAGACTTTAGGTTCATCCTTCCGGTCAAGACCGCGGGCGAGCTTATCAAAATGCTGCCGAACGACGACGAGACCGTGCTTATCGAGATGACTCGCAAGCACATAATGTTCAGAATAGACGACCTCATCCTGTTCTCCCGTATAATCGACCAGGAATATATCGACTATCAGCGCGTTATCCCCGCGGAGTCGCGCATCAAGGTCACGGTAAATCCGACAGACCTCGTGTCCGCGCTTGAGCGCGCGTCAATCGTCACCGAGGAGAGAATTTCAGGCTCTGTGCCGAGCTACGTCAAGTTCACCATTTCCGGCAATAAGCTGGAGCTGACCTCTACCTCGGTCACAGGCTCAATCAAGGACGAGATAGTAGTGTTCCACGAGGGAGACGACCTTGAGATCGGCTTTAAGTGCCGCTTCCTGCTTGACACATTCCGCGCGTGCGGCGATAAGGACGTGGTCCTTCGCCTTAATTCTCCGCAGATGAACATGATAATCTCCCCCGTCGACCCGGACGAGGAGGACAATTTCCTGTATTTCGTATTCCCGCTTAAAATGAGAGAGCAGGCGTAAGCTGTCAGATGATAGCAAAGCGGCTTGGAATATTCGATTTTCGCAACGTAGAGACGGCAGAGATAGAGTTTTCGCCCGGTGTCAACGTGCTGGTCGGAAATAACGCCGAGGGAAAGACCAACGCGCTTGAGGGCATATACGTTTTCGCGCAGGGCAAGTCGTTCCGTGCCAAAAGCGAGCGCGAGCTGATAAGGTTCGGGCAGAGCGCGGGCGGACTGCGGCTGACTATGCAGGCAGATAGCCGAAGGTACGAGGACGTACTTGAGGTCGAGTACCGATACGACGAGAAAAAGGGCGCGGTCAAGAGAAGAACGTCTCACAACGGAGTGAACCATAAAAAGATCGGGGAGCTGCTCGGTGTCTTCCGCGCGGTGCTTTTCTGCCCCGAGCATTTGATGATAGTAAAAGGCGGCCCGGGCGAGCGGCGCGCGTTTGTTGACGTCGCGCTGTCACAGCTACGGCCGGTTTACCTCGCGTCACTGCAGAGGTATTACGCGATCTTAGCGGAGCGGAATAAGCTCCTCAAGGACGCTCGAGATAACAGACGGGTGTTTGACCTGACCGGTGAGCTTTGGGCAGAGCAGCTTGCCGCCGAGTGCGCGACCGTGTCGGTTATGCGCGCGCAGTACTTAAAGGAGCTTGATGCCCTGACGCGGGAAAATTTCCATAAAATGACCGAGGGGCGGGAAACTCCGAAGCTGTATTTCCGCCCGAGCGCAGGGGTTGAAGCGTCGGAAATGACCGAAAAAGAGCTGCGCGAGCGGTATTTTAAGCTGTACGTCGAGAATACCGACCGTGAGATCGCGGCGGGCACCACCCTTTGGGGCGCGCACAGGGACGATATTTCGATAGATCTTGACGGGCGAGAGGCTCGGCTGTACGCGTCGCAGGGGCAGGACAGGTCGATAGCACTCGCGATGAAGCTGTCCGAGGGTGATATTTCCGAGAAATTCTCGGGCGAAGCGCCGGTATATTTGTTTGACGACGTACTCAGCGAGCTTGACGAGGGCAGGCGTGATTTTCTGCTTGACAACTTCACCGACAGACAGATAATAATTACCTCCTGCGAGACGCGGTATTTTTCCGGCCGAGAGGCGCGAATGATACGCGTGGAGGGGGGAAAGTATTACCCCGCCGAAAACGGCTGAAAAGAGAAAAAATGGAACAAAAAATGTATCTTCATATAGGAAACGGCCATACGGTCAGACAAAAGGACGTTATCGGGATATTTGACCTTGATACGTCCACCGTGTCGCCGATCACACGGCGGTACCTTTCGTCAATGGAAAAATCGGGCAAAGCCGAAAACGTCAAGGAGGAGATCCCGAAATCGTTCGTGCTCCTCGGAAAAGAAAATAAAAAACGCGGCGCAAAAGAGTATAAGGTCTACATCGCCCAGCTTTCGTCCAAAGCGATTTTGGGACGAACGAAGTAGCCCCATGACGGACGTGCAATGCACGCCCCTACAACCGTATTTTTAGAATTCCATCAAACCTCGTAGGGGCGACCATTGGTCGCCCGTACCGGTACCAAACGATTTATCACAAAACAACGCCACGAGCGTTGTAGGGGACGGTCGCGACCGTCCCGCGGCGGAACGAATAAATTATATATAAATAATAACGGGTTAAATAGCCTTCCCCAGTGGGTTGGGAACGGAATACCGCAACGCGGTATTCCGGATGGAGGTTGTCATATATCATACTCCTCATCCACCATTTGCAAAGCAAATGGTCCCCCTTCTCCCACAGGAGAAGG
>CAZGHD010000174.1:0-3461 GCA_964525525.1 uncultured Lachnospiraceae bacterium
GATACGCAGAGGTGTCGGTTACCTTTGATAACTCTCCCGAGAGCGGCAAGATAGACTATCCCGGCGACGAGATAACCGTCACCAGAAGATATTACCGCGCGGGAGAAAGTGAATATTACATAAACCGTAAGGCGGTGCGCCTCAAAGATATTCACGAGCTATTTATGAGCACCGGCATCGGACGCGAGGGATATTCGATAATAGGTCAGGGTAAGATTGCGGAGATACTCTCGAGAAAGAGTGAAGAACGCAGAAACATATTTGAAGAAGCCGCGGGAATATCCAAGTACAGATATAAAAAGCAGGAGACCGAGCGCAGACTTGCGTCGGCTGAAGACAACATCGTTCGCATAAACGATATTTTCGGTGAGCTTGAGGCACGCATCGGCCCTCTTGAAAAGGATGCGGAAAAGGCTCGCAAATATCGTGATTATTACGAGCAGAAGAAAAAAGCGGACGTTTCTCTTTGGCTTTACGATACCGAAAGTATGCGTACTCAGCTTGCCAAAGCGGAGGAGAATTTCCGCCTTGCGGAGAGCGAGCTTTCTTTTGTCAGCGAGGCTCTCGGCAGACTTGAAGATGAAAACGAGCGTGTTTATGAAAACGCGCAGAACAATAAAAGACAGTCAGAGCATCTTTGGAATGAGGTAAAATCACATTCCGAATACATAAGCTCGCTTGACAGCGATTTCAGAGTTGCGGAAAATAACATTCTTCATTACGAGGAAAGAATACGCGAACTTGATGTGTCCCGCAAGACGAAGGAAGAACAGATAAAAGAGCTTAAAGATTCTCTTGCACAGACCGAAGCAAAACTCGAGGAATTAAAGGTAAAACTTTCCGAATCGGAGGAGCTTCGTCTTGACGCGGCGATAAATCAGCAAAGGCTGACCGAAGAGGCAAAGGAAAAAGAGGCTTTGCTTGAGTCGGAGCTTCAGAAATACAGAAAGCTGGATGCGGAAAAGACAGAGCTTAGAGTCCGCCTGTCGGTTATTCAGAATGCCGCAAACAGTGACTCGGTCAAAAACGACGATATAACGGCGGAAATATCAAGATACAAAGAAATATCCGAGAGCTTGACCGCCGCTCTTGAATCGGCAAAAAAGACCGCGCAGGATTATAGATCAAAACTTGCTGAAGTTGAAGCAAAGCTTGACGGCGCGCAGAGCGAAATAACTTCGCTTACCGAAAAGATTTCCGAAAAGCAAAGAGAATACGGAAATCTGCAGATAAATATGCGTTCTCTCGAGCAGAAGACCGAAAACCTCAAAAGAATGGAAGAGCATTTTGAGGGTTACAGTGGAGGCGTGCGCTACGTTATGCGCGCGTATGAGAAAAATGAGATTCGCGGCGTGGTTTACGGTCCGCTTTCAAAGCTGATAAAGACTGACAGCGAGTACGTTACCGCGGTTGAGACCGCTTTGGGCGCGGCAATACAGAACATAGTAGTCGAGGACGAAAACACTGCAAAGTCGGCTATCTACGCACTTAAATCTGCATCTGCAGGACGCGCTACGTTCTATCCTCTTACGTCAATGAAGGCAAACGAGCCGACGTCTGAAATGCTTCGCGCAAGAGATTTTTGCGGATTTGTGGCTTTTGCAAACGAACTTGTCGAGTGCGATGATAAATTCAAAAAGATCGTAAGTTCACAGCTCGGCAGAACTGCCGTGTTTGACAATATTGATAACGCGTCGGATATGGCAAAAGCGCTTAAATACGGTGTCCGCGCGGTTACTCTTGACGGTCAGCAGATCAACGTAGGCGGTAGCTTTACCGGCGGCTCTCAAAAGAGAGACAGCGGTATGCTTACCCGTTCGGCAGAGATCGAACGTATGACTGCGGAGTACAAAAAAGCAGAGGAATCTGCCGCTAAGTGCGACTCCGAAATAAAGGATGCGGAAAAACGCCTTGACGCAGTAAAACGCGTATACAGCGAAGCAAACGAAAACAAATCGGTGCTTGACACCTTGCTCAGAAGCGAGCTTTCGTCAATCGAGGTTACGGAATCTAAACTTGCTACCAATCAGGAACTTCTTTCCGGCATAGAGGACGACTTCAAAAAACTGTCCGAGCAGAAAGAGCAGTACGCCCGCGATGGAGTAGTTCTTAAAGAAAAGATAGAGGCAATAGAAGGCGAACAGCTTGAGATAACTCTCTCCAGAGACGAGCACGAGATAGAGCGCAACCGTCTCACCGATGAAGCCGCAGAGCTTTCGGCAAAAATATCCGAGTATATGATAAGCGAAGCGCAGACCCGCGTTGAGATAGAAGCGGCGCAGGCAACGAGCGACAGCTATCACGAGCGCATATCTTTTGCTGAAAACGAGATAAACGAGCTTGATGCTCAAAAAGAGAGAATAACTCTCGACATAGCCGAGAAGAGAAATTCTATCGGCGAAAACAGAGAGAAGATCACCGAAGCTGAAAAGAAGCTCGAGGAGCTTAACGCTGAGCGCGCGCGCGTTGACGAGGACGGACTTGCGTTTGAAAAACGGCTGACAGAACTTCGCGTTAAGATAAAAGAAAAGACCGGCGAAAAGGACGTTCTTTTCCGTTCGTTTACCGTGAGTGAGGGAAAGCTCTCACAGCTTAAGATTGATACCGATAAAATGGTTTCAAAGCTTTGGGATGATTACGAGCTTACTCACACAACCGCGCTTGAACTCGGCTATCCCGAAGTCACAGCACAGACCCGAGCGTCTGTTGCTGCGGTTCAGACCGAGTATAAAAACAAGCTTCGCGCTCTCGGAAGCGTGAACGTCGGAGCGATAGAAGAATACGCTGACGTCAGAACAAGATACGACGCGATGAAACTTCAGCTTGAGGATCTTGAGGATACCAAAAAGGATCTTTCAAAGATCATTTCCCAGCTTGAGAGTGAAATGCGGGTTAAATTCATTGAAACGTTCAATGATGTCAATACTAACTTTAACGTTGTATTCGGCGAGCTGTTCGGCGGCGGTTCTGCAGAGATCGTTCTTACCGATCCCGAGGACGTGTTAAACAGCGGTATCGAGATAAAGGCAGCGCCTCCCGGCAAGATAATCAAAAATCTTTCACTTCTTTCGGGTGGCGAGCAGGCTTTCGTTGCTATCGCGCTGTTTTTCGCAATACTCAAGCACTCGCCCACCCCGTTCAGTATTCTTGACGAGATCGAGGCGGCGCTTGACGAAGTAAACGTTGACAGATTTGCGGAGTACGTGCGTAAATACTCGAATGAAACGCAGTTCGTTCTTATCACGCACAGACGCGGAACGATGGACGTGGCGGACAGACTTTACGGCGTTACTATGCCGCAGAAGGGTATTTCCAAGGTGCTTACCGTCAACGTAAACGAAATAGAAAAATTCAAAAAGGATATGCTCGACTGAGCATAGGTATCGTTATGGCATTTTTTGAAAAACTTAAACAGGGACTTGCCAAGACCAAGGAGGCGGTTTTCGGACGTGTGGACGATC
>CAZGHD010000175.1:0-3424 GCA_964525525.1 uncultured Lachnospiraceae bacterium
TTCGCTTGTTTCAAACACCTCATCCACCGCTAACGCGGTCCCCCTTCCCCCACCGGGGAAGGCTATTCAATTTTACCGCTAATTTTGCGCGTCTTCGTCTATCTTCGTTATGCGGTTACAGGATTCAAGCATCCGCCATAAATGATATCAGTTACTATCCTTTAAGAAAAATGGGACATAATGAGTACGTGGGCATCTCTCGATCAAAAAGTCATATACTCTACGGCTTATGATGGGCATAGGATCCTTAAAAATCCTTTCCGTGGTAATACTAAAATCATGCATTTCATCAAGGATTTCCTTTGTTATATAATAATATTCCTCGTATTTATCGTTATAAGTACCTTCATACTCACAGTTTTTACCGCAAATCGGGCAATCCGACACTGTCCACCAGCCGTTTACATCTGCCAAAGGCGGTAACACGTGTTGGGGATATATTTGATAACCAAGGATCACGCCTCTTTTGCTTTTTACCGGTCTGAAATCGTCTTCTGTGATATCAAATCCTGCTATCAACTCATTTCTCAGGCTTGTACTCACAAAATAAACACCAGGCATAATAATACCTGTCTCTACTTTACATTGTCCCGGAATACACAGGTAATCTCGGTTCTGTTTATAACCTCCGCAAATCTGGCAGTATTCAAGAAAATCATTTGGACACATATCATTATAAATATCTATAAAGGTATTAAACGAAACTGCGAATGCGACCGCCTCATCAAGATTATCGTATAAGTTTTTCATTTTTTTGTTCATGCTTTTGTACTCCTTGATGTTATGAGTTTCTTTGACATTTGAAACGTATCTTTCTCATATTATTTTCATTATATCACACGTCAAAATGAAAAGCAAGAGACCAAAAACACCTATCTATTTACAAACCGCCTACAATTTGATATAATAATATCTAAATAAACCTTTAACAAGGGGAACGAATAAAATGACAGTAAGTGAAAGATTCTTAAAATACGTTTCGTTCGGAACCAATTCCGATGATAATTCCGAGACCTGCCCGTCTACTGCGTGTCAGCTCGTTTTAGGTAACTATCTTGCAAATGAGCTTAAAGAAATAGGGCTTACCGACGTTGAAATTGATTCAAACGGATACGTCTACGGCGTAATAGAAGCAACACCCGGTAGAGAAAACGACCCATCTATCGGCTTTATTTCTCATATGGACACCAGCGGAGCGGTAAAAGGCGACGATATAAAGCCGCAGATAATCAGTTACCGCGGCGGAGATATTGAGCTCGGCAACGGAGTCAGTCTGAAGGTCAAAGATTTTCCGTATCTTGAAAAATATATCGGTTGCGACCTGATAACCACCGACGGCACCACCTTGCTCGGCGCGGATGATAAAGCCGGAATCGCCGAGATACTTACTGCGTGTGAGTATCTCATCGCGCACCCCGAGATAAGCCACGGAAGAATAGCCGTAGGTATCACTCCGGACGAGGAGATAGGCAGAGGCGCAGACAGGTTTGACGTCAAGCGTTTTGCCTGCGATTGGGCGTACACGGTGGATGGCGGCGAGCTTGGAGAAATAGAGTACGAAAACTTCAACGCCGCAGCGGCCAAGATAACGGTTCACGGAGTAAACATCCATCCCGGCAGCGCCAAGAATAAGATGAAAAACGCTTCCCTGCTTGCCGCGGAATTTATAAATATGATGCCCAAAGCAGAGACCCCCTCTCACACAGAGGGATACGAAGGCTTTTACCATCTTTGCGGTATGGAGGGAGACGAAACTCTTGCAACCCTCACTTATATCGTCAGAGACCACTGTATGGAGAAATTTACCGAGCGCAAAAAATTCGTGAAAAATCTCACCGATTACCTCAACAGCGTTTACGGTGAAGGCACGTTTGAAGCTGACATCAAGGACAGCTACTACAATATGCGTAAAAAAATAATTCCCCATATGTACATAATAGACAACGCGGTAAACGCAATGAAAAAAGCAGACGTTGAGCCGCTTATCGTCCCGATACGCGGAGGCACCGACGGTGCGAGACTCTCGTTTGAAGGTCTTCCCTGTCCAAACCTCTCAACCGGCGGCGCAAATTTCCACGGCGTCCACGAGTTTATTCCGATACGCTCTATGGAGAAAATGGTCGAGGTTCTCATAACTTTGATGAAAAATCAACTCAACCGCAGGTAGATACGTCAAAATCTCCCCCACTCAACCGACGGTGTGTAGACTTTTACCCAAAAACAGATTAAACTGAAAGGGAAAGGAGGCGTCCGAATGGATCAGATAAAGATCGGAAAATTTATCGCCGAGAACAGAAAGAAAAACGGTCTGACTCAAATGCAGCTCGCAGAAAAGCTGGGCATCACCGACAGAGCCGTGTCAAAATGGGAAACAGGCAAATCTCTGCCCGATTCGTCGATAATGCTCGAGCTGTGCTCTATTCTCGACGTCAGCGTAAACGATTTACTTAGCGGGGAGGTAATTACGGTGGATAATTACAACAAGGAAATGGAAAAGAAGCTCATCGAAATGGTGAAAGAAAAGGAAGAAGCGGACAGGAGACTGCTCGCTCTCGAATGGGTTATAGGTATTCTTTCCTGTATCGTTTTGATCGTTCCGATATTTATCGCAGCATACGCGCCGATCGAACAGGACTGGGTAAGAGTTCTTATTACCGTTTCGGGATTCATCCCGGCAGTCGTTGGCATTTGTTTTGCCATAAAGATAGAGCAGGTCGCAGGATATTACGAGTGTAAGCACTGCGGTCACAGATACGTTCCGGACTTAAAGGCGATGTGGTTTGCGATGCACATGGGCAGAACGAGATATATGAAATGTTCCGAGTGCGGCAAAAGATCTTGGCAGAAAAAAGTAATAAGCAAGGATAAATAAAAATCAGCTTTTATCTCTACTTGACAAACCGATAAAAATATGGTATCATTTAATGTGTATAACCCTTATCAAAAAAGGCTGTGATGAGGAGGAGTACGCTCGTTTCCCGTATCAAAGAGAGTTCCGCGCCCGGTGTAAGCGGAGCATACGGCACGGCGGAAGGTAGCCTCGGAGCCGCGGATGTGAAATTCCCGCCGTTTTCGGCGTGTCAGTAGCTTCTGCCGTTTTCCCGCGTTAAGGGAGTGGGGATGCTTGTCCCCGATAAGTGCGCGCAGTTTTTGCGCGAATTCAGGTGGTACCGCGGTCATCCCGCCCTGATGTCTTTTACTTGACATCAGGGCTTTTTTGTTTAGTTTAATATTTTTACCACATATATTTGAAACGGAGAAAATCAAAAATGAGAAAAGAATTACCGAAGACTTATGATCCGTCGGATTTCGAGAACCGAATATATGCCGACTGGATGAAAAACGGCTATTTCACGCCGAAGGAGAACAGCGACGCTCCTAAATTTTCTATCGTTATTCCCCCTCCGAACGTAACAGGTCAGCT
>CAZGHD010000176.1:0-3375 GCA_964525525.1 uncultured Lachnospiraceae bacterium
GGACTCTCAAGGCTTATTTTATAAGCTTTAGTTGGGCTCAAAATCTCGGCCGGTATATTTAAGTGCGATTTTTATGTTCCTTTCAGCACCGGCGTAGGTTGTGGCGTAAGAGGTATCACCTTCTGTCATAAGAGTGCGGAACGATTGTCCGAACTGACCGAGAGTCATAGCGTATATCCAGGACGAATCTACCTTAAATCCTTTGACAACGAGATCTATCATCTTTCTTGATTGTGCGTCGCTCATATATTTGCCTTTAAGTACTTGGTCGAGGTACGTAGGCAGCGTGTCGCGGTAGCTGTAAGAAGCCATTGCTTCAAGAACTGCACCTGCCACGTCAGGATTTTGGTTGGTCATCGGAATGGAGAAGGAAAGATACTGGTCGTGAGGGAAGGAATAATAATCATTCTGCTGTTCGTCATATTTGGGGAAGGGCAGGATGCCGTAGTCGCTCTTCATGTTACGGAGAACTGCATTTTCCGCTTCAAGAAGTCTGTTTACCATAAACAAAGCGGAGTCACTTGCAAAATACTGTGACATCATACGGAGAGAAGTGTCACCGTAGGACTCAACGATAGACGTTCCGCTTGAATTATGCAAAAGATCTACCATCTTATCAAGAGCGGAGTAAAGCTTGTCTGTGTTTACGTCAAGCTCAAACCAGCCGTCGTCGGTTCTGCTGAAAATGTTTATGTCAAAGCTGCTCCATATGGGGTCAACGGTTATTCCGCTGTTCATAAGCAGACCGTAGGTATCCTCTGAGTCACGCCCCGAGTTACCGTTTACGTCTTCATATATGCCGGCGGAAAGCTCTGTCAGCTTATCGAAGGTCCACTTGCCGGAATCAACTAAAGTGTAAAGATCGCCAAGTTCAGGTATGGTTTCTTCATAATTTTCCGCAACGGTCTTGTTATAATAAACCGCAAAAAGAAGGCGTGTGACTGACAAAGCGTATGAACCCGTAGCGAGGTAAAGTGAACCTTTGACCTCTGCGGCGTCGGTAAAGTTCTGCGACCACCACGGTTTTTCAAGATCAAGATGCTCTACGTCGTACAGATCCATAAGATAATTATCAAAAACGTTTTGAGCAAAGTATACCGTTCTTGCGGCGTATATCTGATGCGTATCTTCGTATGAGGACATCTGAACCGTTACCTTATTGTTGTAGTCATCTGCCAGTACGTATTCGGTTTCTATCTCAACACCGAGACGGTCCTCAACGAATCTTTCTCTGTTATATATAGAGTCGTTTACAGGCTCACTTGCAAGCTCTTCTACCGATATTTCTTTTTCCCAGGTTTCTCCTTCGGGTGCGAGGATAACTACTTTTTGACCTCCAAAGTCAAGGGTGTTTGGTAAGTCATCTTCTTCATATACTATCGGAGAGGTTGTTACTGCGGGGACTGTGGTGTCTGACGGGGTGGTGGTTTTACCGTTACCTTCTCCGCCTGAGCATGCAGCGAAAGATAAAATAAGAGATAGTACTATAAAAATGCTGATTTTTCTTTTCATTTGGGTGACCTCCTTGGCTTATTGCCGTTGATTGAATTATACTATAACTTAACCGCATTGTCAACAGAAAAAAGCGTTTAAGCAAAAATCAATCGGTAGTTGCCGATTGATTTTTGCGTTTATTAGTCAAGGTCGCGTCCGATTACCTTGAGCGTCGTGTTTACCTTCTTTTCGATTTTGGTATAGGTGGTAGCGTAAGAAGTAGAACCGTCACGGAGAAGATCGCGGAATTCTCCACCGAATCCGCCGAGCTCCTCACAGTAGATCCAGTTGGAGTCAAGTTTAAATCCGTCAACTACGAGGTCTATCATATTTCTTGATTGTGCATCGCTCATGTATTTACCCTTGAGGGCAAGGTTGAGGTAAGCGGGCTCGGTCTCGCGGTAGCTGTAAGATGCCATCGCTTCAAGAACAGCTGCAGCAACGTCGGGATTGGGATTGGTGGTGGGAATCGCGAATGAAAGATACTGGTCGTGAGCGTAGGAATAGTAATCCTTCTGATTTTCGTCATACTTCGGATAGGGGAGAATACCATAGTCGCTCTGCATATTTCTGAGAGTTTCGCTCTCCGCCTCGTGAAGCTTGTTTATCATAAACAGAATAGTGTCTCCGGCGAACTTAGCAGATATTTCCTGGAGTGCATGGTCCTCTCTGTTTTCGGGAACGTAACAGCCGTTTGTGTTATACAGAAGCTCAATCATTTTATCAAGGCAAGAATAGAGCTTATCCTGGTTTACGTCAAGAGAGAACCAACCGTCCTCGTTCTTGCTGAATATTCTGAGATCAAATCCGCTCCAGATGGTATCGGTAGCTATACCGTTGTTGAGAGAGATACCGTAAATATCTTCCTCGTCGCGCTCGGAGTTACCGTTCATATCCTTGTAGATACCGCTGCCGAGCTCGTAGAACTTATCGTAAGTCCATTTTCCTTCTTCAACGATCGTGTAAAGATTCTCTAACTCAGGCATATCTCCTGCATAGTTCGTAGCGATCTCCTTGTTGTAATATATAGCAAACAGGAATCGGGTAAGAGAGAGGGAGAGAGAACCGGTAGCAAGGTAAAGATGATCTTTGAACTCTGCTGCTTCGGTAAAGTGCTGTGACCACCAAGGCTTGTCAAGGTCTATGTATTCAACATCATACAGGTCGTAAAGGTATCCGCGGAATGCGTTGGGGGCAAACCAAACGGTACAACCGGCGTATATCTGATAAGTATCTTCGTCTGCTGTCATCTGGGTCAGAACGGTTTGATTGTAGTCTTCCTGTTCTACACTCACGTTTTCAATCTCAACGCCGAGACGGTCTTCAACGAATTTTTCGCGGTTATACACCGAATCGTTGACCGCTTCGCTTGAAAGCTCTTCAACGGTTATCTCGCCGTCCCAGTGGCTTCCTTCTTTTCCGGTGGGGGTAAGGAAAACTACCTGCTGACCGTCAAAATTAAGATTATCGGGGAGCTCGTCCTCCTCGTAAACTATCGGAGACGTGGTTACTGCAGAGGTGGTTGTTACTGTGTCGACAGGCTTCTGCTTATCGTCCGCACTGTCGGCGCATGCAGCGAGCGGTACAATCATAGATAAAAGCAATAATATGCTGATTATTTTTCTTGCCATATTGTTATCCTCCAAATCAATTATACTTAATTTTATAAAAAGTATTTTTATTAGTATACAATATTTTTGTTCGTTTGTCAATAATTATAGAAGGAAAATTGCCGCGGCGCGCGACTTTTTGTCAGCTTTGTTTACTATTATATTATATGCTGCCCCGCATTCCAATAAAACGGCAGAAAAACGGCGCCTGTCGTGAGGCGCCGTTGATGACGTTATTGTTGCAGGTCTCTTTTGTATATTTTAAGTACGG
>CAZGHD010000177.1:0-2855 GCA_964525525.1 uncultured Lachnospiraceae bacterium
GAAACATTGAAAATCCCGGGGTTTCAGTTGTTTGCATAAAAGTACAATAAAGACAAAAAACGGTACGCGATGCGTACCGTTTTTGTTTTGGACACATAGTGCGGAAGCGGACAGCAACAAGTCACCATCCGAGATTTTCGGAAAAAGAGAGCACGTTAAAAGACTTGCCATTCCGCTTCTTTTGAGTATAATTGTGTTGCCATACTGGAATGAAGCTTTTTGATAAAGAAAATTTTATCAAATTAGTATTGACATGTAATATGTGTTGTGTTATAATAACTCCAAGTAAGGAGGTAGAATTACTGTGACAAAAGAAAAAATAACGATTCACGCGGTAAAACAAGATTTAACAAGGCTTGCACTTTGGCAGCAAGCGAACAGAGCTGAATGGCGTTTTACATATATTTTCCCCATTACCTTAATTGCCGTTCTTGTGGGCATCGTTCTGAAAAATGTATTGGTCGCGGGTTTGATATTTTTGCCTGCTTTATATCACATCGTTCGTTACGTTATTGATTACAGAGCTTATAAGGCGAAAAAAAGTGCGCTTTTGTCTATGATCGACCGCGGAGATATTTCGGTATCGCTTGAAAAGTTGAGCCACATAGCAAAGGAAACCGTATACGAGCCGCATTATCATTATTCTTCTACACATAGTGCAAAAGAGATAACCGTTTACTATTTTGACGGCGGTTCTTCTTTCCGAGTTCCGAATTTTTACAAGCATTACGAGTGGAGCAAGGAGTATTATATCAGCACGAAGGGTCTTGAGAATATTTCGCTTAGCGGAGACGAGTTTTTCTTCATTTCTCTGCAAGATCATCACGATATTTCGTACATATATCCGTGTAAAAACTTTGAGCTTGGCGGCGACTTGATAAATAACTAAAATACTCTCAAGAAAGGTGAGCAAAATGGCAGAAAAAGTATTTAAGCCGGGCGGTTATGCGTATATAACCGAGAAAATTAACGAAGCGGTTCAAAACGAGAGTCGTACGGCCACGATCAGCGGGAATTTCGAGATAGACGAGGCGGTGCGTCTGCCGTCAAATTTCACTTTGATTTTGCAGGATTGCCATTTGAGAATGGCTGACGGAAGCTTCTCAAATATGTTCGTCAACGAAAGTCACGATACAGAGAAGGGAAGAACTATTGCCGGTACTGACCGCAATATCAGCATAATCGGGCGCGGGAATGCAATTCTTGACGGCGGAAAATACAACGGCCTTTCGGAAAAAACGCAGCGAACAAACGGTTTGCCTCCTATCTGGAAAAACAATCTCCTTCTGTTCACCAACGTGGACGGATTTAAAATTTCGGATATTTCCTGCCGTAATCAGCGTTGGTGGGCTTTGAATTTCGTCTACTGTTCAAACGGTTATCTCGGGAATATAGATTTTTGTGCAAACGATACGGCAATCGACGAAACGGGAAAAGAGTATCACGGACTGAGACGTGATAAATACAGCGAGGTTCTGGTAAAAAATGCGGACGGCATTGATCTTCGCCAAGGATGTCACGATATTTTGATCGAAAATATCACGGGATTTACCGAAGACGATACTGTCGCGTTGACGGGGCTTTGCGGATCGGTAGAGCGGGAATTTTCTGTCGGCGGACTTCCTTCGGATATATGTAACGTCACGATAAAGAACGTGCGTTCGGCGGCTTTTTGCAGTAACGTTCGTCTGCTTAATCAAGGCGGTGTAAAGCTGCACGATATACTTATAGACGGCATTTACGATACGGCGGATACATCTCCTTATATGGATCGCGGTATATACACCGTCCGTGTAGGAGATATGCATCTGTACGGTGAACGCCACGCTACACGCGAGGAGACTTATAACGTTACGTTAAAGAACGTTCGCGGAGGCGGAAGAGCAGTTGTAGCGTTGGCAGGAGCGATAGATAATCTCGTGATGTACGGGATCGAGAGCTTTAACGGCGCGAAAATGCTGAGACGAGATTTGTCAAGGGGTTTTTATGCGAAAAAGTACGATTTCATAAAAAAGACATACAAACGCACATCAAAACAACATTGCGATAACCGTAGGACTTAATATGTTATCATAAATTGCTTCTTGAAAGGTTGTCACTATAGATTATTCACAATATCCAGCAGTTCAAGAAAACGAGGTTCCTGATTCAAGGCTTGTATTCCGGGTACAGATAATTTGTTGAGTAACGTCTGCTTTATGATTTCCTTTGGCAATGACGTGATCAATTCAGTTTCCCTTACGATAGGTGATTTGATGTTGCTACGATGTAAAACTTTTTCTCCTGTATATGTGTTGTAAAGATCAATATAATACATAACAGATTTTTCTACAGCGCTCATTGCCTTTGATGTTTCGCCAGTTGCAAGATATGCTTCTGCCAATAACAAATAACAATCTCCCGAATCAAAATCATGATACGAAAGGGGGAGTTCGTCCTTGAATATTGCGCTCATCATTTCAAAAAATGTTTCGTATACGGTGATAGCATCTGAGAACTTACCCTCATTGTAGTATGCCTTCCCAAGTCGCGCCATATCATTTTCAAGTGCCTGCAGCGTATAGTCGATATTAGAACACAGATATGTTGCGGTTCTTTTGTAATTATTCATGTATTCATTAACGATTGCCATATTCGAATACAAGGTAAAATCTGCACGAGACGGAAAATTTCTTGCTTCGTTTGATGCCAGATCGAATTTCTGCTGACTGCAATATAAAAATACTAATATCTGACGCGCAGATAATATATCTGTGATATTTTTCGAATTTGCTATAACGAAATTTGCCTGACGAATTGTTTCTGTGGCGATTTCTTTTGCTCGTTCTTTGGCATAGATCCATCCGTTTTCCGGC
>CAZGHD010000177.1:2865-3281 GCA_964525525.1 uncultured Lachnospiraceae bacterium
CGAGATTCATACAATTGATCATAATTATCAAGTTGTTAGGATATTTCTTCAGTCCATCAAGCAAAATATCATACGCGTTTAAGTACGTTTCAATCTCGCCATATTTTTCTATGCTGTCGGCGTGCTGAACAATTTTCCATGCCTCTTCATTTTCTGTCGTGTCTGCAATGCCAAACAGCACATCTGTACTAACTCCAAATATTGATGCAAGCGGAACAACCTGCGAAATGTCGGGCATTCCTGTATCATTCTCCCATTTTGAAACAGCTTGATAGGTAACACCAAGCCGTTCAGCAAGTTCTTCCTGTGTAAAACCGTTATTTTTACGTAGCTCTTTGATGATCTGTCCCATTGATAATGACATGATATGACCTCCCAAATAGAATATATCGGTACCGTGATTATATTCTAACACA
>CAZGHD010000178.1:0-3248 GCA_964525525.1 uncultured Lachnospiraceae bacterium
ATAAGAAAACCGAACAACACGACGTTACCATAGAAGGACAAAACGAGATGCTTGATCCTTCCCGCTTTCTTTTCGGAGACCATATAATCAAGTCTTCCGAGGCCGAGATACTTTTCCTCGAACACCTCGCGCGAGCTTACGTTATGAAGCAGATAAAAATCAAAATAATCCACCCCGCACTTTTGGAGCTGTTCGGCAAAGCGCGCCTTGGCATCGTCAAGAGAATTTATTCCCATCCAGATCGGAAGCTTGTCTGCCAAATAAAAGCTGTCGCGCGGATATTTTTTCAGCGCTTCTTTGAAAAACAGCTCTGACTCGCCGTCGTGATACATATACGCCGTGTCAAAATAGTTGACCCCGCGCGAGTAAGCGTAGTCGATCATCGCCTGCGCTTTTTCTCTGTCTATCTTTTTGTTTTCCTCTCCGGTGACGGGAAATCTCATACCGCCAAAGCCGAGAAGGGATATTTTTTTATCGGTATCGCGAAATGTTCTTTTTTCCATCGGAATTTCCTCCGTTATCATAGCTTACGTTTGATTATATCATAAATAGTTCGGCTTGTAAATAGAAAACGGTCCTGTGAGACCGTTTTCTATTTATAAAATTATCCTATTTTTTCATTCAGAAATCTGAGACCGATATTTGCTTTTTTGATCTTTGATGCGTATATCGAGGAAAATTTATCAAAATCATCCCAGTCAATAGAGTATCTCATGAGAAAAGTAGATATTTCATCTATCTGATAGCAATACAGGAGACCAGCCTCAACGCGCATACTGTCAATTATAAGCTCGAACATTTCTCTTGACTCGGGATCGCTCAGATATTTACCCTTGAGCACTACGTCAGAATAGGTGGGGATAACCTTTCTCCAGCTCTCCGCGCACATAAGCTCAAGCACCGCGGTAAGCTCTCCCGGATTCTGTGCAGTGATCGGAACGGAAAACATAGAAAACAGCTCAAACGGCATAGAGCCGTACTCTTTCTGATTTTCATCGTATTTAGGCATTGGAAGTATACCGTAATCACTTGCCATATTGCGAAGTTCGGTAGTCTCGGCGCTGCACAGCTTGCTTGTCATAAACAAAAGTCTGTCGGAGGCAAATAAAGTTTCGGTCGTAGCATCGGGATCACCTGCCGAAGCCTCGATAGAACCCGGATTTTTAAAGCAAAGAGAATACAGCTTTGCCACACCGGAATGGACTTTGTCCTTATCCATTGAGATATAGAACTTACCGTCATCACCCATTGAAAGCACGTCAAGGTCAAACGCAGCCCAGTAACAGTCGGTTGCCCAGTATCCTTCGGTTCCGAAGCCGAATCTGTCTTCCTCGTCATAAATAGAGTTACCGTTAAGGTCTTTATAAACCGAAGCAACGAGCTCCGCCTGGTAATCTATCGTCCACCTGCCCGCGCGAACGACGTCGTAAAGATTTTCGACCTTGTAGTCCTGGGCAATACTTTTATTATAGAAGGTAGCGTGTACCGAGCGAAGCATGGAAAGAGAAAGAGCTCCCGCCAAAGCGTAAGTCTTTTCGTCTACCGCCAGATCAGCCAGATCCTGCATTGCCCACCACGGTGCGTCAAAGTCTATGTATCCGTCCTCAAGCGCACGCAGATCGTAAAGATAACCGTCAAGCGCCATTCATGGTTCTTGCCGCCTGAAACGCGATTATCTGATACGTATCGTCGCCCGAGTTAAGCATTACCATAACTTTTTCGCCGACCTTATCCGCGTCACCTGCGCCAACTTCAAATAATATATCGCAGTTAAGTCTTTCCTCAACGTAGAGAGTTCTGTTATAC
Source organism: uncultured Lachnospiraceae bacterium (assembly GCA_964525525.1). Taxonomy (GTDB): domain Bacteria; phylum Bacillota; class Clostridia; order Oscillospirales; family CAG-272; genus RGIG2161. Next base: position 1,807 of record CAZGHD010000178.1, read on the forward strand.
AGAGCATCGTTGAGCGGTTCGCTCATAAGATCCTCAACGCATATCTCGTCCTCGTAAAGATTACCTGTGTTACCGTTTGACTCCATGCCGATAAATCTTATATCTTTACCGCCGAGATCAAGGGATGGCACGTTATCCTCCCGTTCTCTGTAAACGGAATCAAGCGGATTTTGGGCAGTTTCTTGAGAATTTGCCGTAGTATCCAATTGCGGTTTGGGATTTTTTGTATCAGCAGGCGTAGAAGAACAAGCGCAGGCAAAAATCGACAGTGTGAGAAAAAGCGATAAAACGGATTTCTTCATAGCAGGCTCCATTCCGCCGCAAGAGCGGCATAATTTTATTTTTTATGTTTCTTTACAGAAAAACCGAACTTACCTATTCTGCGTCCAAGCTCAAAGTACTCACCGTGCGCGAAAGCTGACAGCTTTGCGCGGGAGATGTGAAGGCGTCCTCCCTCGCCTATCAAGGCCTCGTCTACGTCCACCGCAAGTACGTCCGCGATAAACATATCGTGCGACCCGAGAGGGATTATATCGGTGACCTTGCACTCAAGCGATATAGGACATTCCGCGATAAGCGGGCAGGATATTTTTGACGCCTTTTCTTTGGTAAGAGTGTATTTCGCGAATTTATCCACCTTTTTTCCGGTATACATACCGCAAAAGTCTGCGGTCTTAACGAGAGACGACGGAGTAAGATTTATCGCAAACTCCCCTGATTTTTTTATCATTTCGTAAGAAAATCTGGACGGACGCACCGAAATATAGGTTTTCGGCGGATTTGTGGACAGAATTCCCGTCCACGCAACGGTTATAATGTTGTCCCGCTCACCGTCACTGCAGCTTACCATAACGGCAGGCACAGGAGCGAGCAGCGCCCCTCCGTTCCAAGTTATTTTTCCCATTAATACCTCCGATGTAGTGCTTGATTTTATTAGATTATATCACACTTTATACAATTAATCAATGCCATATCACAATTTTTATGCACCATTTACACAAAAATTCACAGGAAAAAGCCGCCGCGTTTTTTACGCGGCGGCAAAACTGTATATCCGACTCAAAACGACTCAAGAGATTTACTTAAGAACGCCGCGGTCTTCGGGTTCTTCGGATGCTCGAAAACATCCTCGGGAGTACCCATCTCGGCGATAACTCCGTCCGCCATAAATATCACCTTGTCGGCAACGTTTTTGGCAAACTCCATCTCGTGAGTAACGACTATCATCGTACTGTCAGAGCTTTTAAGTCCCTTGATTACCTTGAGCACCTCTCCCGTAAGCTCGGGGTCGAGCGCGGAGGTGGGTTCGTCAAAGCAAAGTATATCGGGACTCAGCGCAAGCGCGCGGGCGATAGCAACTCTCTGCTGCTGACCGCCGGAAAGCTGATAAGGATAATAGTCCTTTTTGTCAAGCAATCCTACTCGCTCAATAAGCGAGACAG
>CAZGHD010000179.1:0-3224 GCA_964525525.1 uncultured Lachnospiraceae bacterium
GGAATACCGCCGCACAAGGCGATCACGTGGGAGGATAGTTCAAGCGACAGATACGCGATGCTTGAGCTTGCGTTTGGAGATCATCCGGAATACGGTAAGAAAATTTTTATCTCCGACTACGAGATAAGCCGTGACGAGAAAAGCTATACGGTAAATACTTTGCGCCATTTCAGCGGCGAGAGCGGGAATATCGTTTTGCTTTGCGGTACGGATATGTTTCTCACCCTTGCCTCGTGGTATCGCGCGGAGGAGATATTCAGCCTCGCTGAGATCGTGTGTGCGAGACGGGAAAACGACGTTACCGCGATTGAAAAAATAGAAGAAAAGGCAAAAGAATATCAAAGCAAATTCGGTGCTGTTTCAAGACTGCTTCCGCTTGAACCGTTTGAAATATCTTCAAACGAGGTCCGCGAAATGATAAGCCGCGGAGAAAATGCGGGCACTTATCTTCCGAGCGCCGTGTACGAATACGTAATAACGAAAAATCTGTATAAAAACAAATGACGAATATCACAGAAGAAATACTCAAAAAAATGCGCGAATACGCGCGCTCAAAAATAAGCGAAAGACGTTACGCTCATACCGAGGCTGTGGAGAAAGAGATTGCCGCGCTCGCCGATATTTACTGCCCTGAAAAAAAGGACAAATTAAGAGCCGCCGCGATCCTTCACGACGTAACGAAAGAGTATAATGTCGAAAAACAGTTGCAACTTTGCAGAGAATATGGTATACTGATAGATGATCTTGTTATCAGATCGCCTAAATGTTTTCACGCCATAACGGCCCAGGCTGTGGCTAAAGACGTTTTCGGTGAATACGCGGACGGGGAGATACTCTCGGCTATCAGGTATCATACTACCGGAAGACAGGGAATGACTCTGTCTGAAAAACTGCTTTACCTTGCCGATTTTATTGAGCCGACAAGGACGTTTGATTCTTGCGTAGCGCTGAGAAAGTTTTTTTACGGCGGAATCGGAGAGAGTGATGCGTTGATGCATCTTGAAAAAACTCTTTTGTACTCGTTTGATATTACGATAAAAGAACTGATCGAAGAACACAACGTTATAATGACAGATACGGTAGAGGCGCGCAATTATATTTGCGCCGCAGTTTCAGAACTCGAAAAGAACGGAGCTTATAATGCAGGATAAAAGAAATCGCCGTGGATCGTCAAACAATGAGAATCCGGACATTTCAAGAAATACTAAAATCCACAATTCCAGAACAAAACCTAAACAAAAAGGAGCAGGCGCGCTAAAGGCGTTTATAATCATTATTGCGGTACTGCTTTTAGTTATTGCCGCGTGCGCGGTCGCGCTTGAGGTGTACCGCCCGAACGTTGACGACGGCCCTGCGTTTGATACGGGAGAGATAGATCTCCCGCAGGTAACAGACGAAAACGGAGATGACGTTGACGGTCCGTCCGTTTCAGCGGGAGAATATAAAAGAAAAGACGGAGTTTATAACTTCCTTTTCGTCGGCAAAGACAGAATAGCCGAAAATACCGACGTTATGATGCTCATATCCTTTGATACCAAATCGGAGGACATTTCGGTGCTTCAGCTTCCGAGAGATACGTATATTGAGTATGAAAACAACGGAAGAAGGATAAATTATCTTTATGCGTCCCTTCACTCAAAGGCGATAAGGGACGGGGAAGAGGATAGCGTTGGCACCGCACTTGACGATCTTTCAAATATCCTTGAGAGAAATCTGTGCATCAAGATCGACTATCACGTTATGATAGATCTTGACGGATTTGCCGAAATAGTTGACGCTATCGGCGGCGTTCCGATTGACGTGCCGTACGATCTTAAATATTCCGATCCCGAGCAGGGACTTAATATTGATATTAAAAAAGGACAGCAAACTCTTGACGGTGAGACGGCAGAGCAGTTCGTGCGATTCCGCTCGGGCTTTATAGAGGGCGATATTGGACGCGTTGAAGCGCAGAAAATATTCCTTGCTGCGTTCCTCAGACAGCTTAAAGCAAGCTTTAGTTTGCAGAACATTCCGGGACTTGTCTCAAGCGTTTTTGACAGTATACTTCATACCGATATTTCTCTTGCCGATATGATATTCTTTGCAAAAGAGGTTATCGGCGTGGATCTTGAAAACGCTACCTTCGTAACCCTCCCCGGCAGAGACGCGAGAGCCAACGTTGACTCGGGCGCATGGTACTATATCATGGCACGCGCGGACACGCTTGCCGTAATCAACGAGTATATAAACGTGTATCAGGTGGATATTACCGACGCTATTTTTGATAAAGCGAGAGTATTTACCTCTGACGCGGAGCATATAAATGAAATTTACGAGGCGGAAGCCGGAAAATATTCAAAGGAATCTTACACGGCAGACGAGATAAACAAAAAACCTCCGGAAATTCCCCTCATGTGATAAATAATAGGAGCAAAATATGAATACGAACAATGAAGAACGCGAGATAAATCTCGAAAACGCTACTCCCCGTGAAACGGCGGATGCGATTATAAAGATTCTCGACGATAAAAAAGCAAGAAAAATAACCCTTTTGCACGTAGAGGAGCAGACGGTTATCACAGATTATTTCGTTATCTGTGAGGGTACCTCTAACACCCAGATAAAAGCGCTTGCGGGTGAGCTTGAGTATAAAATGGAGCTTTACGGTAAGCCTGTACTTCGTATGGAAGGGTACAGCGAGGGCGTGTGGGTAATACTCGACTTCGCATCGGTCATCGTGCATATATTCAACCGTGAGGCGCGAGACTTTTATAAGCTTGAAAAACTTTGGGACAACGGCACAGAAATAAAACTTGAACTTGAAGAAAATTGAGAGGCGACATAAAATGAGATACGATTACAAAACGATTGAAGCCAAGTGGCAAAAACGTTGGGAGGACGAAAAGGCTTTTGAAGCGGTTGATTTTTCCGAAAAGCCGAAGTTCTTCTCTATGGTTGAGTTCCCTTATCCGAGCGGAGCAGGAATGCACGTTGGTCATATCAAGGCATATTCAGGTCTTGAAGTAGTTTCCCGCAAGAGAAGAATGCAGGGATATAACGTCCTTTTTCCCATCGGATTTGACGCGTTCGGTCTTCCTACAGAGAACTATGCGATAAAGACCAATACGCACCCCCGTCTCGTAACCGATAATAATATCGAACAGTTTACCCAGCAGCTCAAGCGCGTTGGATTTTCTTTCGATTGGTCAAGAGTTGTTGACACCACCGAGGAGGACTACTAT
>CAZGHD010000180.1:0-3119 GCA_964525525.1 uncultured Lachnospiraceae bacterium
CGAAGGGCTTTTTTTGTAATATATCATATTACTTAATCTCGTATTTCGTTCCCTCTTTGGTGTCGATGAGGGTGACGCCTTTGTCGGACAGCTCCGCTCTGATTCTGTCTGCCTCGGCGTAATTTTTCGCCTTTTTCGCCTCTGCGCGAGCGGCGATCATTTCCTCTATCCACGCGCCGAACTCGCCGTCTGCCGCGGGAGCTGTTGCCTTCTCGCGCGCTGCATCTGCCGCCGCCATGAGTCCGAGGCTGAGCACCTCGTCCATCTCGGCTATCGCCGCCAATTTCTCCGCGTCTGTCGCGTCTGCCTTGAGCGCGTCGTAAAGCGCGGTGATTGCAAGCGAAGTGTTGAGGTCATTGTCAAGCGCCGCGTCGAAAACTGCGACCATTTCCTTGACCTTGTCGGCGTTCGGCTCGCCCTCTGCTTTGAGAGCCGCGATGCGTGCGACCAGCTTTTCGTACGCTGTGCCCGCGTTATCAAGTGCCTCGTATGAGAATGCCAGCGACTTGCGATAATGCGACTGCAGGCAGAAAAATCTGTACACGAGGGGGTTATAGCCCTTTTCTTTTAAGAGAGATACGGTGAGGAACTCGCCCTTTGACTTTGACATCTTACCGCCTGCGGTGTTCAGGTGGTGAATGTGGAACCAATAATTGCACCATTTGTGGCCGAGATAAGCCTCACTCTGCGCGATCTCGTTGGTGTGGTGGGGGAAGATGTTGTCAACGCCGCCGCAGTGAATGTCAAGCTTTCCGCCGAGATTCTTGATGCATATCGCGGAGCACTCGATGTGCCAGCCGGGGTAGCCGATTCCCCACGGGGAATCCCATTTAAGCTCCTGGTCGTCAAACTTGGACTTGGTAAACCAGAGCACGAAGTCGGTCTTGTTCTTCTTGTTTGAGTCCTCCTCAACGCCCTCGCGCACGCCTACCTCAAGGTCCTCCGCCTCGTGGCCGGACAGCACGTAGTAGTCGGACAGGCGTGAGGTGTCAAAATACACGTTTCCGCCCGCGAGATACGCGTAGCCGCTGTCAATCAGCTTCTGAACCATTTCGATAAACTCAGGGATACAGCCGGTCGCGGGCTCAACCACGTCGGGACGCTTGATGTTCAGCGCATCGCAGTCGGCGAAAAACGCGTCGGTGTAGAATTTTGCGATCTCCATGACCGTCTTTTTCTCTCTGCGAGCACCCTTGAGCATCTTGTCCTCGCCTGTGTCCGCGTCGCTTGAAAGATGGCCAACGTCGGTGATGTTCATAACTCGGGTAACGTCGTAACGGCGGCGCAGGAATTTCTCCAGCACGTCCTCCTCGATGTAGCTGCGGAGGTTGCCGATGTGCGCGAAGTGGTAAACGGTCGGGCCGCAGGTGTACATTTTTACCTTGCCCGGCTCGTTGGGGATGAATTCTTCAACTTTTTTCGTGAGAGTGTTGTATATTTTCATTATCGTGTCCTTTTTAGATTATTTTTGGTTTTATGCGGGCGACCAATGGTCGCCCCTACAATGGAGACATATATTTCACCGTAGGGGCGACCATTGGTCGCCCGCACCGGTATTATATTGTTAAAATTACCCCTCTAAATCCTTTATCCTCTTCTCGAGGCGGATGATCTCCTGGCGGAGCATACAAATCTGCTGTGCGACCGGGTCGGGGATGTGAACCTGGTCGAGGTCGACGTCGTGAACCTTATTTCCCTTCTTGCGGACGACTCGCGCCGGAATACCGACCGCGGTGCTGTCCTCGGGGATCTCCTCAAGCACGACCGCGTTTGCGGCGATCTTGGAGTTTGAGCCGACCTTGAACGGGCCGAGAACCTTCGCGCCCGCGCCGATCATCACGTTGTCGCCGAGTGTGGGGTGGCGCTTGCCGACGTCCTTGCCGGTACCGCCGAGGGTAACTCCTTGATATATCGTGCAGTTGTCGCCGATCTCGGCAGTTTCGCCGATCACCACTCCCGCGCCGTGGTCAATAAACAGACCTTTTCCGATAGTCGCGCCGGGGTGGATCTCAATTCCGGTTAAAAATCTTGCCGCCTGGCTGACCGCGCGCGCGGCGGAGAATTTTTTCTTTTTATAAAGCGCGTGGGAGAGTCTGTAACAGAGCAGCGCGTGAAGTCCCGAATAGAGGAAAAGCACCTCCGCCGTTGAACGCGCGGCGGGGTCGCGCTCCTTGATGACCCTTATCTCCTCTTTGAGCTCTTTACAGGCGCGCTTAACGTTGCACGGCAGATGACAGAACAGATATTGTCCTTTTCTGACCGCTTCTTTTTTGAGTGCGTCTACGTCAATTTTTATGTCCATAAAAAGCCCACCTTTCGCAGTTTATAAAATAGTTACACATCATATATTATATAACAAAGTATATTAATTTGTCAAGTTTGTTCGCGGAATATTGTAGGGGTTGGCGTCGGAATGCCAAGGCATTCAGACAACTCGTGCACCCGAACAAATTATATATGAACAAACACGGACGTCTGAATGACCGAAGGTAATTCCATGCACGCCCCTACGAGGTTATATATTAAATTTCAAATGATAGTTGTAGGGACCGACGTCCTCGGCGGTCCGTTTTCGTTTCGTGATAAATCGTTTTGCCGGTACGGACGACCAATGGTCGCCCCTACGAGGTTTTATATAATTTTTAAACGATAGGAATTTTCGTAAGAAAATTCGCAAGATAAGGCAACGCGTATTTTATCTTGATATATGAATTATACGCCTTGTCCACTTTCAACTTTCCGTTTTCAACTTTCAACTTAAAAAACCCGCTACAAGGCGGGTTTTTTAATCACATTTCGTTATTGAGATACTCTTCCTGCTCGGGGGTGAGGGTATCTATCGCGGAGCCCATTGCGGCGAGCTTCAGCGCGCCGACCTCGCGGTCGATCTCTGCGGGAACGCGGTAAACTTTTTTCTCCAGCTTGCCCTTGTTCTTTGCGAGGTACTCAAGCGACTTCGCCTGGATAGCAAAGCTCATATCCATGATCTCTGCCGGGTGTCCGTTTCCTGCGGCGAGGTTGACAAGTCTGCCCTCTGCCATAAGGTTGAGCACTCTGCCGTCCGGAAGCCGGTATCCGACGATATTCGGCTTTCTCTCCCAGACCTTTTCAGCCATATC
>CAZGHD010000181.1:0-2952 GCA_964525525.1 uncultured Lachnospiraceae bacterium
CCGCAATTTGAGTGGTACCGCGAGTGCAAAGTTATTTACACCCGTCTCAAAGCAGTAAAAAGCTTTGAGGCGGGTTTTGTTTTTGCCTTAAAGCTTAAAACCCACAAATCAAAAAAGCGAAAGGCGGAATTAAAAAATGTTATCTCTTGACAAAGTATTCAATGCACAATCGGTGCTAAAAAACATCATTCGTGAAACCAAATTAGTCAGAGCTTACGGAATTGCTCCCGACTGCGAGCTATACCTAAAGCCTGAAAATCTGCAGATAACCGGCTCATTTAAGGTCAGAGGTTCGGCGTATAAGATCGCGATGCTCTCTGAGGAAGAAAAGAAAAAGGGTGTTATCGCCTGCTCGGCGGGAAATCACGCACAAGGCGTGGCACTTGCGGCGACCAAGAACGGAATCAGCTCGCTTATTTGTCTGCCGGACAGTGCACCTATCTCCAAGGTTGAGGCTACCAAAGGTTTTGGCGCGTCGGTTTGCTTGGTTGAGGGCTGCTACGACGACGCATACCAAAAAGCTCTTGAACTTAAAGAAAGCGAAGGATATACCTTCGTTCATCCCTTTGACGACGAAAACGTTATTGCGGGGCAGGGGACTATCGCTCTTGAAATTTTGAGCGACCTTGACAATATAGACGCTATCGTAGTGCCTATCGGCGGAGGCGGACTTATCTCGGGTATCGCTTATACCGCAAAACAGATAAAGCCGTCGGTTAAGATTTACGGCGTGCAGGCGGCGGGAGCCCCGAGTATGTATAACTCGGTAAAGGGTGGAGAGATCGAGTGTCTTGCTTCGGTTTCTACCATCGCGGACGGTATCGCCGTTAAAAAACCGGGTGAAAACACCTACGCACTCGTTAAAGAGTACGTTGATGAGATCGCACTGGTGACAGACGACGAGGTATCTGCCGCAATACTGGCTCTTATCGAAAAGCAGAAAATGATTGCCGAAGGCGCGGGCGCAACTGCCGTTGCGGCGGTTATGTCAAATAAATTCGATCTCAAGGGCAAACGCGTAGTCGCGGTAGTGTCCGGCGGTAACATCGACGTTACCAGCTTGTCCCGCGTTATTGACAGAGGACTTCTTAATTCCGGCCGCTCGTCAAGCCTTCTTATCGAGTTGATCGATAAACCCGGTCAGTTAAAGGATATTTCCCGTATCATTGCCGATTGCGGCGGTAACGTAACCGGTGTTCACTATGAAAAAGGTAATACCGAAAGTGTAACCGGCTGTTTCATTCGTATCGAAATGGAAACAAGAGATTTTGAACACGTTAACCTTATCACTCAGTCTTTGCGTGACGAGGGATTTAAAATAGTGTAAATTTGAAGGAGTTAAAATTATGAGTAACAAAGTACAGACAAACAAAGCACCGGCGGCGATCGGACCTTATTCACAGGGCGTGGTAGTAGGTAATCTCGTTTTTACCTCCGGACAAATTCCGCTTAATCCCGAGACAGGAGTGCTTGAGGGAAATAACATTGCCGAACAGACTCACAGAGTGTGCAAAAATTTGGAGGCGGTGCTGACTGCCGCAGGCGCATCACTTGAAAGCGCTGTAAAGACAGTGTGCTTTTTGAGTGACATGGCGGATTTTGCCGAGTTCAACGAGGTTTACGCGCAGTATTTCACCGAAAAGCCCGCGCGCTCTTGCGTGGCGGTAAAAGACCTGCCTAAAGGTGCGCTTGTCGAGGTTGAAGTGATTGCGGAAAAGGAGTGACGGGATATGATGGACTCAAGTAAATACCGAGTGGGATATTTCCCGGTAGATAAAGAGTATAGTAAATGGGTGGAAAAAGATCATATTGAAAAGCCGCCAGTTTGGTGCAGTGTCGATATGCGAGACGGAAACCAGAGCCTCGTTATCCCGATGAGCCTTGAGGAAAAGCTGGAATATTACAAGGTGCTTCTTGAAGTCGGATTCAAAGAGATAGAGGTCGGATTCCCTGCGGCAAGCGAGACTGAGTACGAATTTTTGCGTACGCTGATCGACAAAAATATGATCCCCGACGACGTAACGGTGCAGGTGCTTACCCAGTGCCGCGAGCATATCATTCGTAAAACATTTGACGCTTGTAAGGGCGCGCCGAGCGCGATCATTCATTTTTACAATTCGGTAAGCGTGGCACAGCGCGAACAGGTTTTCAAAAAGAATAAAGAAGAGATCAAGCAGATCGCCGTTGACGGCGCAAAGCTGGTAAAAAAGCTGGCGGCAGAATATGATGGCAATTTCCGCTTTGAATATTCTCCCGAATCGTTTACCGGCACCGAGCCGGAATACGCGCTTGAGGTTTGTAACGCGGTGCTTGACGTGCTTGAGCCGAGTGAGGACAACAACGTAATTATCAATCTGCCGGTTACCGTGGAGATGAGTCTGCCGCACGTTTACGCTTCGCAGGTCGAGTATATGAGCAAAAATCTCAAATACCGCGAGTTTGTTACCCTGTCGCTCCACCCTCACAATGACAGAGGTACGGGAGTTGCCGACACCGAGCTGGCTCTCCTTGCTGGAGCTGACCGCGTGGAGGGAACTTTGTTCGGTAACGGAGAGAGAACGGGTAACGTAGACATCATCACCCTGGCGATGAATATGTATTCCCACGGAGTTGATCCGGGACTTGATCTTTCCAATATGAACGAGCTTGTTGAAAAATATGAAAGCTGTACGCGTATGCGCGTATATGAGAGAGCTCCGTATGCGGGAGCGCTTGTGTTTGCTGCATTTTCGGGCTCTCATCAGGATGCTATTGCGAAAGGCATGAAATACCGTTCAAAGCACAAGCTTCACGAGTGGAACGTGCCGTATATTCCGATTGACCCCAAGGATATTGGAAGAACTTACGACGCAGACGTTATCCGCGTGAATTCCCAGTCGGGCAAGGGCGGTATCGGTTATCTGCTTGAGCAGACCTTCGGCTATAATCTGCCGCCGAAAATGCGTGAGCACT
>CAZGHD010000182.1:0-2893 GCA_964525525.1 uncultured Lachnospiraceae bacterium
CGTATCGCTTCCTACCTCGGCCGCAAGGAAGGCTGGATGGCTGAACATATGCTCATCCTCGGCATCGAATTCCCGAACGGCGAAGTTAAGTACATCTCCGCTGCATTCCCGTCCGCTTGCGGCAAGACCAACCTCGCTATGCTCATTCCGCCGGAAGTTTACAAGAAGCAGGGCTACAAAGTATGGTGCGTCGGCGACGATATCGCTTGGCTGCGCGTAGGTCAGGACGGCCGTCTCTGGGCAGTCAACCCCGAAAACGGCTTCTTCGGCGTTGCTCCCGGTACTAACGAAAAGTCCAACCCCAACGCGCTTCACACCTGTATGCGTGATACCATTTTCACGAACGTCGTTCACAACACCGAGAACAATACCGTTTGGTGGGAAGGTCTTGACAACAATCCTCCCAAGCCCGGTTACGCTATCGACTGGAAGGGCAATCCTTGGGACTGCACCAAGTACGACAAGAAGGATAAGTCCACTTGCGGCGCTCATCCTAACAGCCGCTTTACTGCAATGGCTACAAACTGTCCTTGCATTTCTAAGGAATTCAACAATCCCGCAGGCGTTCCCATTTCCGCTATCGTATTCGGCGGACGCCGTGCAAAAACTGCTCCCCTCGTTTACCAGTCAACAAGCTGGCAGAACGGTACCTTCGTTGGCTCTATCATGGCTTCCGAGACAACTGCAGCAGCAGCAGGCGCTGTCGGCGTAGTTCGTCGCGATCCTATGGCTATGAGACCCTTCGTTGGTTACGATATGGGTGACTACTGGGCACACTGGCTTGATATGGGTAAGAACATCCCCAATCCTCCCGCGATCTTCCACGTCAACTGGTTCCGTACCGATGACGAGGGTCACTTCATTTGGCCCGGATTCGGTGATAACCTCCGCGTTCTTCTTTGGATCCTCGACCGTTGCGAGGGCAAGGTTGACGCAGTTGAGACAGCTATCGGTTACGTTCCGAACGCATCCGACATCAATATCGAGGGTCTGACCGACGTTACCCTTGACACAATCAAGGAGCTTCTCTCCGTTGATACCGCTTCCTGGAAGGAAGACGTTGAGAACATCAAGGAGTTCTACTCTCTCATCGGCGACCACGTTCCCGCTACTATGTACGACGAGCTTGCAGCTCTTGAGAAGAGACTCGGCTGATAACAAAAAATCGGACCGCATCGAAAGATGCGGTCCATTCTTTTTTATAAAATAAAAACCGAGCTTATCGCTCGGTTTGATCTTTTACGATTATTACGCTTGACCGAAAGCTTGCTGCCGTCTTTCCTTCATCAGGCGTCGTTTCAGATGCGTAAAGCTTCTGTATCGCGTCATCGTAATGGCGCAATGCAAGATACGCAAAAACGAAAAGCAACATAACGGAAACCGTAACGGCAATAAACGCTCTAACACCGTACGATTTTTTTCTGCATTTTCTATTCTCTTCATGGTCATAAGAAAGACGGTAAGTCGAGCCGCCGTATGACGAATCGGACGAAACGTTTTCGGGTTTTTGATTTTCAGAAGTCACAAAGGTTCACCTAAAAGTATATTTTCTAATGATATGATATCAGTAAATTTTAAACTTTTCGTGTACTCTTTGTTGATTTTTTTGCCCGTCCTTGTAAATAAACAAATAATTCGGTCGTTATTTTCAGATATCCGAGAGGATTCCCGCGGTTTTAAGTGTTTCGAAGCCGTCCTGACGGAGTACCTCATACGCCGCTATTGCAACACAGTTTCCAAGATTAAGCGAGCGGAGCGACGCTCTCATCGGGATGCGCACAGTGTCGTCGGGGCGGGTTCTCAAATAATCCTCGGGAAGTCCGCACGATTCCTTTCCGAAAACAAGATATGCTTCCTCGGGATAGGTTATATCGGTATAGCAGTTCTTCCCTTTCTGGGAATAGAAAAACAGTTTGTCGTTTTCGTGCTTGCATAGAAACTCGTCAAAGGAATCGTAATAGGTAATATCGAGCTTATCCCAGTAATCAAGTCCCGCTCTTTTCAGCTTTGCGCTCGTTATCTCAAAGCCGAACGGACGGACAAGATGCAAAGCCGCGCCCGTAACGGCACAGGTGCGGGCGATATTTCCCGTGTTCTGCGGTATTTCGGGTTCTATCAAACAAATATGTAATTTCATTTCAGCTTCTCCAAATTTGATAGTTAGATTATACTATATTTCTCTATATATTTCAAGTATTAAAAATATTTACAAATACCTCTTTTAATCTCGGGAAAAATATGGTACAATGATAATAATTATATTTGAATTTCCTCTTGAAAGGACATAAATATGGGACTTTTCAATTCTATCTTCGGTACTTACTCTCAAAGACAGATAAAGAAGATAACTCCAATCGTAAATAAAATTGAGGCGCTTGCTGATAAATATAAGGCAATGACCGACGCAGAGCTTCGCTCTATGACTGATATTCTCAAGGGAAGACTTAATAACGGCGAGACCCTTGACGATATTCTCCCCGACGCATTTGCAGTTATCCGCGAGGCGGACGACCGTGTTCTCGGAAAGCGTCCCTTCCGCGTTCAGCTTATGGGCGGTATAATTCTCCATCAGGGCAGAATTGCCGAGATGAAAACGGGTGAAGGTAAGACCCTCGTTGCCACCCTTCCCGCTTATCTTAACGCGCTTAACGGAAACGGCGTTCACATCGTAACGGTAAACGAATACCTCGCCGCTCTCGGTGCCGAGGAAATGGGACGTGTTTACGGCTTCCTCGGACTTACCACGGGACTTATTGTCCGCGATCAGACGAAGGACGAGAAAAAAGCGGCGTACGACGCAGATATAACCTACGGAACGAATAACGAGTTCGGCTTCGACTATCTGCGTGACAATATGGTCATCTACCGCGACCGTCTTTGCCAGCGCGGTCAC
>CAZGHD010000183.1:0-2781 GCA_964525525.1 uncultured Lachnospiraceae bacterium
CTGTTATATATATCGCCGGACTCATAAGTAACCTTTACAGGATACTCACCTGCGCTCGTTCCTTCGGGAATTTCAAAGGTAAGAGTCAACAGAGTTCCGTTGCTCTTATCATCACCGATACCGTCCCAAGATACTACAAGAGGATTCAGGTAAGGAACAGAGAGATCTGCGAAGGTAAGAGATCCCAGTGCATCGCCCTTGACTACGTTCTTAAGAACGAGCGCAGGATCATATTCTATCTTGAGAATAGCTCCGGTTATTCCGCAGTTTTTGTCAAGAGTAATAGTTACGTCAACAGTTTTGCCCGCGCGTCCGGTCACACTTGAAACCGTGATAGCAGGAGCGTTTTCAGGCAAAAGTTTGTCTACGTAGCTATCGGTATAGCTGTCTCCACATCTCTCACAAGTATGGGTAGTGTAACCCTCGTTCTCGATCGTCGGAGGAGTTACTACCGAATTGTAGTTATGTCCAAGCGCTTCTACGTAATCGCTGACATAGCTGTCGCCACAGGAACAAGCATACGTTGTATAACCCTGTTCGGTACAGGTAGGATCAGTTATAGTAGCACTGTGGCTGTGACCGGTTGCGGCGATTTCTGCATAAGTAGTATAGTCACATCTTGAACAATCCTCGTATGCTTCCCAACCTATCTCGGTACAAGTAGGAGCTTTTGCGTCGTGATTAATTACGTCGTGGCCGAGTGCTTCAACGGTGCGGGTCTCATAGTGATCGCAGTTTACGCAATCTCTGCGCTCGGTACCGCTCGCGGTACAGGTTGCAGATTCGGTAACCGCCCACTCGTCGTAGCTATGACCGGGAGCGGGAATTTCTTTATAGGTTGTGTAGTCGCATCTTGAACAAGTCTCGTATGCATTCCAACCTATCTCGGTACAAGTAGGTGCTTTTGCGTCGTGATTAATTACGTCGTGGCCAAGTGCGTCAACGGTGCGGGTCTCATAGTGATCGCAGTTTACGCAATCTCTGCGCTCGGTACCGCTCGCGGTACAGGTTGCAGATTCGGTAACTTCCCACTCGCCGTAGCTATGACCGAGACTCGCCATTTCTTCTGTTTTAGTAGCTTTGCAATCTACGCAAGTGTAAATTTTTTCACCTTTATCCGTACAATCAGGCTGAACGCTGACAGTACCGGAATTCCAGTTATGAAGAGCCTTTTCGGTTTCACCGCAGGCACAGCTGTGGATATGATACGAATCGTCGTACTTTGTCCACTCATCAAAAGAACATACGTGAAGCTTAACGTCAATACTGCCGTTATTAATAACGGGATCCATATCGTTAAAATTCTCATCAAATATATCGCCGGATTTGTAAGTAACGTTTATAGGATACGTTCCTTCTTTTGCATCTTTCGGCACGGAAAAGGTTATGGTAACAAGATTACCTGTGCTTGCATCATCATAAAGTCCGTCCCATGACAGAACCAAAGGATTAACGTACGGCTTTGCTACACCCGCAAACGTGAGAGATGACAGTGCTTTTCCCTTTACAACGTTGGTAATAGTCAACGCAGAATCATACTCAATCTGAAGTATCATACCCATAAGACCTTCGTTACGGGTAAGATCTACGGTTATACTTGCCGTTCCGCCCTGCTCTACCGTTGCGCTTGATACGGTTACGACAGGCTTCTCCTTTTCTTTTACGGTTGCCTTAACGGGGGTGGTATTGATAGAGACGCTCTCATCGCCGCAAATAAATTTGCTGAGCGAAAAAGCATCAAACTCGCCCAAATTTTCACCTGCTATTACGGTAAAAGAAGCGACCAGTGCAACAGTTCCTGCAGAGAAGGAAGCGTTTGCCGTTCCTGCCGCAGCTACACGGATTATATTATCCTCTACAACTCTGGCATCGCCAATCGAAAGCAACGAAGTAACCGCAGTTACGTCAACGTCACCGTTGTATTCGAATCTCGAATTGTCATAATTCAGATCTAACTGAAATTTTCTGGTGTTAGTAATCTCCGGAAGAACGACCTTGACGGTAACAACGTCACCGACGTTCAACTTGTCCAAAGAGTCCTTACCTTCTACCTCTGTGACGATGTTGACGACTCCGCCGGCAGCATTTACCTCAATCTTCGGCAAAGTGCCAACGACCGTACATACGATCATCAGAACAGCTAATGAAAAACTTAAAAATCTCTGTCTCATAACGCTCTCCTCGCTTATATAAACAAAAATTATGTATATTTATTTACGCGCCGTATCAGCAAATACCTGCGCTATTTAATATAATACCATTTTAATTATATCACAACAAACAATATTTGTAAATACATAAATTTATTTTAATTTCATTTCATAAACAAAATAAAAGATGCCGCAAAATGCGGCATCTTTTCTGTTTTAATTATTTGCTTTCGGTCTCAGCCTTAGCGTCTACATCAACGAGCTTGATGAGAGCCATCTCAGCACCGTCTCCGCGACGGGGACCGAGCTTATAGATCTGAGTATAACCACCGTTTACGTCAGCATATTTAAGAGCAGTAACGTCGAAAAGCTTCTTAACAACGTCCTCTTTAGTGATATATGCAAGCGCAGCACGGCGCGAAGCGAGTGTATTTTTCTTACCGAGAGTAATCATCTTCTCAGCAAGTGAACGAACCTCTTTAGCTCTGGTAAGAGTAGTTTCGATGGAGCCGTTCTCAAGAAGATAGGTTACGAGTCCACGAAGCATAGCCTTACGGTGAGCGGTAGGTCTTCCCAGTTTTCTGGTTCCGGGCATTTTATTCCCCTCCTTTTGCTCTCTACGTGCAATATT
>CAZGHD010000184.1:0-2607 GCA_964525525.1 uncultured Lachnospiraceae bacterium
GGAGATCTATATGGATAACGGCGCAAGTAGCTACCGCCGTTTCCTTGACGGTGATGAAAGTGCCTTTGACGAGATAATGGATGAGCTGTTTCGCAGTCTCGTTTTCTTCATTGACCGCATGGTGCACGACGTGCACACAGCCGAAGACATTGCGATAGATACCTTTTCGGATCTTATCGTACATAAGCATCGGTATAATTTTAAGGTAACGCTCAAGACGTATCTTTTTATGATAGGAAGAAGCCGCGCTCTCGATTACATAAAACACCGCAAGATCATCGGTATCACAGAACTGTCCGAGGCGCAAGACCTTCCGAATGATGAAGAAACCTTGGAGGAGCTGGTTCTTGCCGATGAACGGAAACGCGCAGTGAGTGCCGCGGTCGCAAGCCTACCCGAGGATATGCGTTTGATAATACATCTTATCTATTTTGAGGATATGACGTACAGCGAAGCCGCAGAGGTTATGAAGAAAAATCGCAAGCAGGTAGATAATCTGCTCTACCGCGCAAAAAAGGAGCTTCGCATCATTCTTGGAGAGGATGGAGAGCGGTTATTATGAGAGAACTTAACGAATGTAAGGCGGAAATATTCCGCAGAAGCGAAAATATAATAAAGAAACGTAAAAGAAACCGCTGCCGAATGGTTGCGGCGTGTATCCCTATATGCCTCGTTTTTGCGATTAGTGCGCTGTTTATTTTGCCGTCTGACGTTTCGGGCGACTCGGATAACACAAAGGGTGCAGACGGAGCCCTTGGGATTCAGGCAAGTGGAATAGTAAATACTACGCACGATTATTCGGAAAATTCGGTGCTCGGCTCTTTTGAAAATTTTGAATTTTCGCTTACTTGGGGCTGTTATGGTATCAGCTCGTACGACAGCGCGACGGGTAAGCTGGTAAAAACGACCGATGCAACAAATCCCGAAGATTACGTTACTGCCTATTTTCTGACAGACGCGCAGAAACGTCTGATTTACGATATGATAGTTGAGCTTAATATTATGAGTTATCCAAATACCTACGATCCACATGACGGCACGCTCGCTTCCGACCCGTCCATCACCTTGATTCTTTCGGTCGATACCGGTACCGTACAAAAGACGGTCTCGGCAAAGGATATTGCCCTGACGTATGAAGCCGAAAATACCAAAGGACAAAAATTTTTAGACGTATGTAAAGCCATTAAAGAGATACTCACCCAAACGGATGAATGGAAAGCACTTCCCGAATACGAATTCTTTTACAGTTGAGAGGAAAAGAAATGAAAAGATCACAAGTAACTTTAACGCTTATTAGTCTGATACTTCTATGCGCTATGGCTGTCAATCTGTCGGGATGCGCTATGGAGATACAGGCACAGGATCTTATGGCCGGCGTTAAGCCGAACAAAGTAAACGCTGAAAACGATTTAAACTCCCGAAATGCTGACGTTACCGATTTTGCCATTCGGCTGTTTCGCGCAAGCGTGTCAAACGACGAAAACGTACTTATATCTCCACTGTCCGTGCTTTGCGCGCTCGCAATGACCGCAAACGGCGCACAGGGGCAAACGCTTAATCAGATGGAAAGAGTTCTCGGCATGACGTCAGATGAACTGAACGAATATATTTACAGCTATATGAGCTCTCTGCCGTCAGAGAAGGGCGGTAAACTCAGTCTTGCTAACTCGGTCTGGTTTACCGAGGCGAAAAATTTCACGGTAAATCAGGATTTTTTGCAAAAAAATGCGGATTATTACAGCGCTGATATATACAAAGCTCCATTTGATATAAGCACCTGCAGAGATATTAATAACTGGGTAAATCAAAAGACCGACGGAATGATACCGAATATCATAGATAACATACCCGCGGACGCGATAATGTATCTCGTCAACGCTCTGGCTTTTGACGCAGAGTGGTCAAAGCCGTATGAAGATTTTCAGGTAAGAAACGGTGAATTCACAAAAGAAGACGGAACGGTACAGGATGCTGAATTTATGTACGGCGATGAGAGCGTATATCTCGAAGACGAAAATGCGGTCGGATTTATGAAATACTACGCGGGCGGTAAATACGCCTTCGTTGCGATGCTTCCGAACGAGGGTGTGAGCGTGTCCGAATATATCGCGTCTGTTGACGATAACTCGCTTAACGCTTTACTAAACGAGCCTAAGTACACGAAGGTTTTAACGTCCATTCCAAAGTTTGAGACCGAGTACGGCACAGATATGAGCGAGATTCTGGCTAAAATGGGTATGACCGATGCGTTTGATGCGGAAAGTGCCGATTTCAGCGGTATCGGAACCTCTGAAGCGGGAAATATTTCAATCAGCAGCGTTATCCACAAGACCTATATTTCGGTTGCAGAAAAAGGCACCAAAGCAGGCGCGGCAACACTGGTCGAGATGAAAGCAACAGGCGCCGACATTGGAGAGCCGGAGTTTAAAGAAGTGTATCTTGACAGGCCGTTCGTTTATATGCTCGTGGACTGCAACAACAATATTCCGTTCTTTATCGGAACTATGATAGACGTGCAAAAGTAGAAGCTTTATTATTAAGTCATGACCACTAGCCGTGCTGGTGGCTTGCGATAGCCCCCTTGGGGCATTTCACACGCTGAGCCTA
>CAZGHD010000185.1:0-2564 GCA_964525525.1 uncultured Lachnospiraceae bacterium
GGTGTTAAGGCTGACATCATCATGCCTTGCGCTACTCAGAACGAGGTTGGTATGGCTGAGGCTGAAGCTATCGTAGCTAACGGCGTTAAGTACTACGTTGAGGTTTCCAACATGCCCACCACCAACGAGGCTATGGCATACCTCAAGGCAAACGGCGTTATCGCAGCTCCGTCCAAGGCTGTTAACGCAGGCGGCGTTGCAGTATCCGGCCTTGAAATGTCCCAGAACTCCATGCGTTACTCCTGGACCGCAGAAGAGGTTGACGCTAAACTTCGTCAGATCATGACCAACATCTTCAATGCATCTGTTGATGCTGCTCAGAAGCATGGTCTCGGCGACGATCTCGTTGCAGGTGCTAACATCGCCGGCTTCCTCAAGGTTGCAGACGCTATGCTCGCACAGGGTGTTGCATATTAATCCTATTTTACTGCACAATATATAAAGCCAAGTGTGCGTATACATTTTTAGTGTATACGCACATTTTTTCTAAAAAAGTTTAACCGTTGCGTTCTTTATTTCACTATTATAATCAGAAGCTTCTAAATTGAGAGGATGTAAGACGTGGACAAATCACAGATTATGGTAGAAAAAGGTTATCTTTCTACCGAGTGGAATCCGCTTGAACTGCCCGGAACATACGTGGTTTTGAGCAAATAAACACCCAACGATATTTAAGGAGCTGTAAATTACACAGCTCCTTGCTTTTTATATTAATATATGGTATCATATATTCAAAGGATTTAAAAATTGGAGGTTGCCATGAAGCTAACGCGTTTATTCGTTATTATAATAGCCCTCTTGTCGGTCATATCTTTCATATCCGCTTGCTCGCAAAACAGCGGTGACCCGATCGACTCAACCACAAACACCGATGAGGTCACAAAAGAAACCGAAGAAATCACGACAGACGCCGACACTACCGTAGCGGAAACCGATCCGCCCGAACCTCCCGCAAGCATAACGGCGTTCACCGTTCCCAAAGAAAACAACCCGAACGTATACGAAACTCTCGTTGGTGAGATCTCGGACGGTAAGATAATCATCAAGATCAACACGCCGACCGACACTTATTCGCTCAAAACCGCCCGCGTAGCTATCGAACACAGCGGCGGTCTTTACTACCCCGTGCCTGACAGCGAAACGGTTGACCTCACCTCTCCCGAATGTGTATTTACCGTAAAAAATACTGAAGGCAAAGAAACGAAATATAAGGTAGAACTCGAATACGGAGAGAACACCATCCCCGTCGTGTGTATCAACACCTCAAACGGCGCGGATATTGTAACCAAGGAATACTACGTTGACGCGACAATAAGCATCGACACCACCGGCGTTGACGGTTGGTATCTCCCAGATGGATTTGAAGCTCTTGAGCCGACCGAAACATCTATCAAAGGCAGAGGAAATTCCACTTGGAAATGGGACAAAAAGCCGTACAAGTTGAAATTTGACTCAAAGGTATCTATTCTCGGCCTTGAAAAAAGCAAAAAATGGGTTCTTCTCGCAAACTATTCCGACTATTCGCTGATGAGAAACTACATCACTATGGAAGTTTCAAAGGTGCTGTCAGAACAGACCTCTCCGTTCTCACAGTTTCCTGTCAACCTTTTCGTAAACGGTGAATACCGCGGTGTGTACTCGATCGGCGAGGATCACGACGTAGGTCCGGGACGCGTTGAGCTTCCGGACAACAACGGAACGCCCGATACCTCATTTATGCTCGAGATAGGCGGCTACGACGAGAACGAAGATATTCTCGGCAAGACCGTTTTCTACACCGATCTCGTTCGCTGGTGTACGATCGAATCTCCCGAGGACGACGAGGTGACAAAAGAACAGGCTGATTTCATCATCGACTACGTTCAGCGCACCGATGCCGCAGTTATCGCGCTTGACGGTTATGAAGAATACATAGACGTTGACGCGCTGATAGACTGGTTCATAGCGAACGAACTGTTTTACAATCTCGAATCCTGCTTTAACCGTAGCTGTTATATGACTAAAGAACCGGGCGGCAAGCTGAAAATGGGTCCTCTGTGGGACTATGATCTTGCTATGGGAAATCTTTATAACGACTTCGGCAGATACGATATATGGGCGTGTCTCGCGCAGGAATACGATTACATCGGCGATAACTGGATGTGCTATCTGATGAACGATCCGAACTTCAGAGCGAAGCTCAAAACTCGTTGGGACGAGGTAAAGGAGGAACTCCTCGCGACCGCACTTGACAAAATCGACAGAATGGGCGCTACCCTTGCCCCCAGCGCGGAATGTAACTTCACCGTTTGGAACATCCTCGGCACGAGAGCTGTTGTAGCCCAGCCGAAATCCATCGTAAATCTTAAAACCTACGCAGATAACGTAAAATACGTGCGGGATTTCGTAGAGAACAGATGGAACTGGATGAATAATAACATATGATAAAAAGCTGCAGAGTGCCTTGCTCTGCAGCTTTTTGTTGATATATTACAAAAACGCATATTTATATATATGCAAAACAGAGATTCAATAATATGTCATTTGAAAATTCTTGACAATCACTTGACCGTGTGATATAATAT
>CAZGHD010000186.1:0-2562 GCA_964525525.1 uncultured Lachnospiraceae bacterium
TGTAAGAACCATCGCAGAGAATTATAAGCTTCCGTATTACACTCTTTCTCCTACCTTCTCGATTTGTAAGAACCACGGTTATATCAAGGGTGAGGTTTATACCTGTCCCGAGTGCGGCGAGACCACTGAGGTTTACAGCCGTATCACCGGTTACTACCGTCCTGTTCAGAACTGGAACGACGGTAAGACTCAGGAGTTCAAGGCTCGTAAGCTTTACAACGTTATGATCTCCAAGCTCAAGGAAAAGAACGAAGCTGAGCCTGACGTTAAAAAGGAAGTAATGCTGTTTACTACCAAAACCTGCCCTAACTGCAAAATTGCAAAATCCATGCTTGATAAGGCAGGAATTGAGTATACTATAATTGACGCGGAAGAACAGCGTGACCTTACCGCTAAATTCGGTGTAAGTCAGGCGCCTACTCTCGTTGTCGTTGAGTGCGATAACGTTGAGCAGTATATCAATGCTTCCAACATCAAGAAATACGCAGAAGGAAAATAATAAACCACATGTATGATATAATTATCATCGGCGGAGGAACCGCCGGCCTCACCGCCGCTATATACGCGGCGCGTGCGGGCAAGAAAGCGGTAGTCTTTGAAAACTCCGCTATCGGCGGTCAGATCTCCACCTCGCCGAGAGTGGAAAATTACCCCGGAATCATGCAAATATCGGGTATGGAATTTGCCGACCGGCTTTACGATCAGGCGATAGCGCTCGGAGTTGACTTTGAGATAGGTAACGTTATCGGAATTGCCGACGACGGTAACGTCAAAAAGGTCACGAGCGAGGACGGTGAATACGAATGCAAAGCCGTTATCATCGCTACCGGCGTAAAGCACAGAAAGCTGGACGTTCCGGGTGAGGAGACTCTCGCCGGCAGAGGTGTGTCCTACTGTGCGATCTGTGACGGTGCATTTTTCAAAGGTAAAAAGGTTGCGGTTATTGGCGGCGGAAGTTCGGCGCTTATATCGGCTGATCTTCTCGCTGACGGTTGCTCCGAGGTATATCTCGGGCACAGACGCGATGAGTTCAGAGGCGAAGAAAAACTCGTTTCCGCACTGAGGGAAAAGAAGAACGTTAAGTTCGTACTTTGCTCGGTCGTGGAAGAGATCAAAGGTGACGGAAAAGTATCTTCGGTCGTGCTTCGCAACACAAGTACGGACGAGATAAGCGAGCTTGAACTTGACGGCGTATTCGTTGCCGTCGGACAAGTGCCTGCAAACGCTGATTTTGCCTCTGTAGTCGATCTTGACGATTATGGGTATATAGTTGCGGGAGAAGATACAAAAACCTCTCACGCAGGAATATTTGCTGCAGGAGATTGCCGCACGAAAACAGTGCGTCAGCTCACCACCGCGGCAGCAGACGGCGCAGTTGCAGCACTCGCAGCTTGCGATTATTTGAGATGATATAATAAAAGCTCGGAAACTTTCATGTTTCCGGGCTTTTTTATCCGAAAAAATCAGTGATGTCGCATCCGAGTATTTTTGCAAGCTCGGGAAGTGCCGTTATGTCTGGATAACATACTTCGCGTTCCCATTTTGAAACAGCCTGCGGCGAGACGCCGCATAACACGGAAAACTCCTCTTGAGTCAGTGAATTATCGCGTCTGAATGCTTTTATCTTTTCTGCTATTTTTATTTGTGTCATTGCCGGTCAACCAGTATATTTCTTTTTCGCGCGCCATAAGTCCCTCGGATATCATTTCGCGCCTGATGGTGCAGTGATCTTCGTGAAAACGGTGGATTATCTCGTTTACCTCTTTTTCGCTGTATTTTCTGCCGTGCTGAAACCACTTTGCAATCTCGATAAGAACTATCTCACGCTTTTTCCTTTGAGAGGGAAGGCGAGTAAGTCTGCCGTACTTAAAGAAACTTGAGATAATTTCTTTTCTGTATTTTTCGTCCGCGTTGAGGACAGGTTCCTCTTTTTTTATAAAATCGTAAAGAGGTTTGTCGAATATCTCGCGGTTAAGCGAATAGATTATGTAAAATTGCGATCTCGAGCATTTTACAACGCTTGCGGCTTCCAGTTTTTTTAAGTGGTAACAGATAGTTGCGGGAGTAAGAGATAGATCACACGCGATCTTTTCAACATAAGAATCCTCACGCATCAGTATGTTGAGTATCTCAAGCCGTGTTTCATCGGCGAGAAGCTTTAGTAATGCGAGCTTTTCTTTCATTATTTTTTATCCTTTAGCGTAAATTGATTAGATTTATCTATCATAAAACAATATTAATTCTACAAGCAATTTTTTTAAAACCATTAAATTCTGCTTTAAGCTTGGTGAATTTCTCATTAAGCAGAGGGTATCTTTCTAAAATTTGTCCGATAATACGTTTTCTTGTGGAAAGGGCAGATTCTCTCTTATCTAAAGCATAAACAAGAATTCCCGCGCGATTACAAAGTCCGTACATTTCGCGTTCAATAATCAGCGCTTTGCGTTCGCTTTTATTTTCTTTAGGTACGGAATCAAGTCTGCTTTGACATTCGCTGTATTTTTCACAGACGATATCGTACATTGCTTTATCAATTTCTAAATAAGTCATTTTTTATCTCCT
>CAZGHD010000187.1:0-2495 GCA_964525525.1 uncultured Lachnospiraceae bacterium
TCGGAGTGAGCTTATATAGTATACCATTTTAGATCGGTTTTGTCAAGAGCTTTTTTCGATTTTTTTCTTTATTTTTAGCTTTTGGTAACTTTTCACATTTTATTGTTTTAACCGGCGTTTAACGGTTATTGAATGTGCCGGACACATCTCTTGACAGCAGAAGCACGATATACATTTTGACTTGTTTTTTATATTTGCTTTCCTGTTTATTATCTCTATAATATGCTGCGGACAGCTTTCCGCGCACTTTCCGCATCCTACGCATTTACTTTTCACAACGCGCGGAACGGGTTTAAGAAAACGTTTAGCAAAAAAGCCTACGGTGCCTCTCATAAAAGACGGAATACCGCTCAGATAATTTTCTTCGTCGGTTTCGGGGAGCTCAAATTCCATATTATCATAATCATCGCCAACGGTGTTTATATTTTCAGGATCGACAAGTCCGCGTTCTTCGGCACGTCTGAGCATTTCAACACGGGTATACGATATTCCCACGATTTTTGAAGCCACAATATCCTGCGCGTAAATATCTTCAGACGCAAGAAGATAACCGCACTGTTTTGGAGTACCCATATTGGGTCCCTCACCTTCCATTGCGACGATTGCATCTATGAAAGTGACGTTTGGCGCAACCGTTTCGCACAGATCGACGAGCATATCTGAAAAGCCCTTTATATCCGGGAAACGATAGTGCATCTCCGGCTTCTGGAGTCCCGGGATACAACCGAACAGATTTTTAACACCCGCGGACATACCTGTCAGCGAATGGGTCTTCAGTTTAGCCACGTTGATTATATAATCCGCTCCGCATATAGGTTCAATTATATTAAAAGAAGAAACTCCCATACCCTCTTTGGTTTTTACCTCGCGCCATTCGGTGGAGTAGTTGAGCGCGACCTTATCTTCTAAAGCTTTGTATCCACACGCAGAATACACCGATACAAGATTTGCTGCAACGTGAGGACCGCCGGGACTGTCGGCAACGGTTATGTTCGTAACTCCGAGAGAGTGGAGCTTATCAACGATAGCCGAAATCACCGCAGGATGAGTAGTCGCAACAGCCTCGGGCTTACGCGCAGAGAGAAGGTTGGGTTTTATCACAACCTTCATATCTGCGTTTATCTTTTCATCAAGTCCAAGAGTATTAAAATGTTGTTCAACCGCGGAGCGAAGCAGCTCCGCGTCGTAACTTTCAACTTTTTTTACAGAAACCAAAGACATTTCACCGTCTCCTAAAAGGATAATTAGTCAACAAAGCTGTCGGTCGCTTTCATATACGCATCGCACTGAGCCTTTGCCGCCTCGTAAGTTTTTGCAGAGGTAAGCATATAAAGCTTGATTTTCGGCTCGGTACCGGACGGACGCATTATTATTCTGTCGCCGCACTCAACTTCAAAATAAAGCACGTTAGATTTAGGAAGTCCCGTACCGCTAACCGCGCCTGTTTTGAGATCAGTTACCGTCTCTTTTTCGTAGTCTCTTATAGAGACCACCTTCTGACCGCCGATTTCAGCAGGCGGATTATTGCGGAGCTCGTCCATAAGTGCGGACATTTTTTCAAGTCCGTCAAGACCTTCCATATATATATTCTTAACGCCCTCGATATAGTAACCGTATTTTTCAAAAATATCGTCAAGCGCATCAGCAAGAGTCATATTTTTTGCCTTATACGCGGCAGCCATTTCACACACGAGCATAGACGCAACAACCGAGTCTTTATCTCTTGCGTAAGTTCCTTTAAGGTAGCCGTAGCTCTCCTCAAAACCGAACAGAAAAGTATCTTTTCCGGTAACTTCATACTTTTTGATAACTTCACCAATGAATTTAAATCCTGTGAGTACGTTATGAAGAGTAATATTATGATCCGCGCAGATAGCAGAAACCAGCTCGGTCGTCACTATCGTCTTGATTATATACGGATTTTCCGGCATCGCACCGCGGCTTTCAAGAGAATTAACGATATAATCTATCAAAAGCGCGCCGACCTGATTTCCGGTAAGATTTATAAACTCGCCCGTGGACGATTTACGGGTCATTACTGCAAGGCGGTCCGCATCGGGATCGGTTGCTATAATAAGATCACTGCCTACCTTCTCAGCAAGTTTTCTTCCAAGCTCAAACGCCTCGAAATTCTCGGGGTTGGGACTTTCTACCGTCGAGAAATCGCCGTCAAGAACCATCTGCTCCTCAACGGGATAAAGGTACTTGAGTCCTATTTCTTTGAGAACGCGAGGAACGAGAATATGGCCAGCACCGTGAAGCGGAGTATACACAACTTTAAGATCGTGTGCTACTTTTCTGACTGCCTCGGTGTCAACCTGTTCCTCGAGCACTTCCTCAATATATCTGTCGTCGATTTTTGATCCGACGACTTCTATTTTACCCTCGGCAACGGCTTTGTCAAAGTCGCACTTTTTTACGTCCTTGAATATATCAATAGCTCTTATATATCCCGCAACGGAATCCGCGTGATCGGGCGGAAGCTGACCGCCGTC
>CAZGHD010000188.1:0-2451 GCA_964525525.1 uncultured Lachnospiraceae bacterium
TCACCTGAAGTCATTTCAATTACTTCGCCTGTTGTCATATCCATCATTTTATCTGTCATTTTATTATCCTCCAAATTTTTTGGCGGACACGCAAGGCATATAGTATTTTCGTCTATGAAGCGTGCCCTGCCGTTTTTTACAAGACCTTTTGCCCGTTTCGGGTAGGTCGCTTCATATTCATTTCCTTGCTCATCAACAACAATTACGTTTTTTTCGATGGGTGTCGCCCCCTTGTATTGATTTGCTTTTTGCGAATATCGTTTTTTGTTATGGGTATCATCCCCAATTCGCAAATCCATTATAGCATAAAAGAAGCAGGATGTCAAGCCAGTTGTC
This sequence comes from uncultured Lachnospiraceae bacterium, assembly GCA_964525525.1. GTDB lineage: Bacteria > Bacillota > Clostridia > Oscillospirales > CAG-272 > RGIG2161. Next base: position 337 of record CAZGHD010000188.1, read on the forward strand.
TCCACCAACGAAAAAAGAGGCTTGCGCCTCAGCTATCAAAAATGGAATCGAACCAGAAATCAGCCACAAAGTGGCTGCTTTATGAAGAATGCTTTATTGTTCCGCGATTTCTTTTCGGGGAAAAGAAATACATAACTCATCTTTGGTAGGTTACTGCGGCATTCTTCTACGCAGTTTCTCAGACCAGTTGTCTCCACCAACGAAAAAAGAGGCTTGCGCCTCAACCGGAATCGAACCATAAACGTACTGAATCACTAACGTGCTCCAGTACGTTTCCGAAGAATGCATTACCGTTCCGCGATTTCTTTTCGGGGAAAAGAAATACGTAACTCATCTTTGGTAGGTCACTGCAGCATTCTTCTACGCAGTTTCTCAGGCCAGTTGTCTCCACCAACGAAAAAAGAGGCTTACACCTCTTTTTTCGTTGGTGGAGACAACTGGAATCGAACCAGTGACCACTTGCATGTCAAGCAAGTACTCTAACCAGCTGAGCTATGCCTCCGTATTCAACAGATAGTATTATACACGATTTTACCCGTTTTGTCAATGCGTTTTCATAAAATAGCGTTTATTTTTTATCATATTCCTAAATGAACTCAAAAAAATGATTGACTTACGGCAAAAAAAGGGTTACAATATAATCAAGAAAAATACTGGGAGGTATGCAGTTGTTCAAGCCCGAATGGAATAAAAAATACGCTACTATCGCCTTTTACGCCGTCTCTGCGGTGCTGATTGCCACGCTCGGCATACTTATACTCATAAACCTTATAACAGACGGATTTTTGTTTACCTTTTTACAAAAGCTCCTGTCTCTTATTTCCCCGCTTATATATGCGTTCGTAATAGCGTATCTCCTCAACCCGCTTATGAATTTTATAGAGAGGTACTGCTTTGCTTTCGTTGAAAAGAAAAAGAAAAGACGCAAGCTGCGCCGTGCGCTGTCGGTTACGCTCACGTTCGTTGCCGTATTGCTTTGCATTACGCTGTTTATCGTTCTCATAATCCCGCAGATTTCTTCCAGCTACGACGAGCTGTCCGGGAAATTTTCAAGCTACATTGAATCAGCTCAACAGTGGGCAGACAATTTCGTTCAGAACGTCCCTCTGCTCGGCAGTTTTTCAAACCTTGACGATTTCCTTTCAAAGACCAATCTTTCGCAGTATCTTCAAAACCTTATATCCGACTCGGGTGACTTTTTCCAGACCTTGGCCGGTCACGTCGTTACCTATGCCGGAACGTTCGTTATTGAAATCAAAAACGCGCTGTTTGGTTTGATTCTTTCCGTATATTTCCTTTTCTCTAAGGAGCTTATCATCGCGCAGATAAAAAAAGTAATGACCGCGATAATAAATCCGTCCCGCGTAAGTTCCCTTATCAAAAATTTAAGATACGTAAACTCTACTTTCGGCAGTTTCCTGACAGGCAAGATTCTTGAAGCTATAATCATCGGCCTTTTGACCTTTATCGTTCTCGGAATATTCAACGTTCCGTTCTACCCTATCGTCTCTCTTATAGTCGGAGTAACCGACATTATTCCGATATTCGGTCCGTTTATCGGTGCTATCCCGAGCGCGTTTATAATCTTTTTGGCAGATCCTATAAAGGCGCTTTGGTTTATAGTAATCGTAATCGTCATCCAGCAGCTTGATGCCAATATAATCGGCCCCAAGATACTCGGTGAAAAAACCGGACTCAGCTCAATGTGGGTAATTATCTCCCTTGCCATTGCGGGTGGACTTTTCGGAGTTGCCGGAATGATACTCGGTGTTCCGATATTCGCCGTGCTTTACGTGTGGACAAAGAAATTTATCGAAAACAAGCTCAAAAACAAAAATCTTCCCGTTTCCACCATCAGTTACTACGACGGCGGAGAAGCAAGCGAAATCCTTGAAAACAAAGAAAAATCTGAAAACTAGTCATAACCACCGGCCGTGCCGGTGGCTTGCACAAGCCCCCTTAGGGCATAATGCCGGCAGAGCCTATAGGCTCGCCGAAAGATTCGCCAACCGCGATGATTTCACCGGCTAGCCCCTAAAGGGGCTTTGTTATTTGCCTTCTTTTACCGGCTCACCCGTAAACGGGTCTATGTACTCCTTCATTGATATTTGATCT
>CAZGHD010000189.1:0-2012 GCA_964525525.1 uncultured Lachnospiraceae bacterium
ACCGCAAACACCGTCCTGATCTCCAAGATCATGGCACAGATAGCCGACCTTTTCGGCGAGAGTGGGGATATTCCTTACTATGCCGCCACCGCCGAAAAGTACGCCGGAAAGCTGCCTCAGCTATGGGATGATGAGGTCGGTTACTTCTCGTATATGATCCACGATGAAAACGGTCTGCCGCGCGAGTTTTTCCGCTACTCGGACGGCACCAACTACAATATGGGTATGGACGGCGTGACCCCCTATATCGCCGACGTTTGCACTCCGCATCAGGAGGAAAAAATAGAGGAGAATATCCGTCTGGGACTTATGACCGAAATCGGGGTCGGGGTGGTTGATAAACGCGCGCCCTATTATTCGCCCTACGGCTACTGGAACGGCAGCGTATGGATGCCCCATCAGTGGATCCTCTGGAAATCGCTTATCGACCGCGGCAACACCGATCTTGCCTTTGAGATCGCGTCCAAATCGCTTACCGTCTGGAAAAACGAGGTCGAGGCGACCTATTGCTGCTTTGAGCACTTTATGTGCCACAACGGCAGAGGAAGCGGATATCACCACTTCTCGGGACTTTCCAGCCCGATATCCCTCTTCTTTGAAAGCTATTACACCCCCGGCAAGGTCACCGCGGGCTGGAGCTCGATCATCCGCGCGTCAGAATGGAACGAGGACAAGACCGCGCTTAACCTCACCGCCGATGCCGTAAAGGACGGCGTTTGTATCCTCGTCTGTATGAACGGCAAAAAGGACTACACTTTCACTGTCAACGGCAATCCCGTCACCCCCGTCCGCCTGACCGACGGAGCTTATTCGATAACTCTGTGCAAGGGCGAGAATAGAGTGGAGATAGTTTAAATTCAAATCAAATCAAAACAGCACCTTTAAAAGGTGCTGTTTTTGTATTATACAATACTTACAGATCGAGGAGCTGTTTTTTCTTTGCGTCAAATTCCTCTTGAGTAAGTATTCCGCTGTCGAGAAGCTCTTTGAGTTTTTTAAGATCATCGCTCATTACAGCGGTTTCGGTGAGAGTGTTATTTACGGATGTTTTGTATTGAGCTTTTGCTTCAACCGAAAGCACGGAGGAATTGATTTTATCCTGCATCAGTATCGGGGGAACGATCGGGACAAAGAACTCGAGTATCAGACAAATGGTTGAGATATCGCTTTGAATCCCCTTACTTCCAGCAAGCTTATCTATATACTGAGCGCTCTTGTATGTCCAATATATCGAATAGAACGGAACAAACATACTAAGAAGCAACTTTGTTGTGGGGTTTCTGTACTCCACACCCTCAACGCGATTGAGAAATTTGGTAGTACGGTATATCCAAATATAATTCCATACTCCGAAAGTAACAAGTAAAAGAAGTATATGTATGCCCATTCCGATATAACCATCGACGCTATCTTCGTTAACTGTAGGAATATCGGATAAAGAAACTGTAATTTTCATCTTGCGTGGTTTCCCTTCGGGGTAGGCAAACCATTTTCCTACAAATAATGTTACAAGAACGGGTAACAAAACCGGAATTAAATAATAATAGACTACATCATAGAAATCAAATATATATCCATTGAATATACCCTCTAAAACACCCCACAACATAGTTTTTGAATCAAGAGTATTAGACAAGATAGGTATAATCCTTTGTATGATATTACCGCATACAAGTATTATACCAAAAAGTATAGCTGGAAGCATATATAGTTTCTTTGCGGTATTATTGGCTTTTTCATTCTTAGAAACAGCACAACCGATAATGAATACAAACAATATCCAGACACTGTAGAAAAACAAATCAAATATAAATGAGCTTATATTGTAAAGAAAATTCACTACAAAGTTTGATATACATACTACGAAATATGAAATTGTTATTGCAGAAACGGAAACCACAGAAAGAAAGTTGCGTTTTTTCAATATTACAAGAATCAATAACAATACACAAGCTATTACACTCAACATAACAGCAATATAACAAACTGTATAGATAATACTACTAAAAAAT
>CAZGHD010000189.1:2022-2428 GCA_964525525.1 uncultured Lachnospiraceae bacterium
CGGAATCAATAAACATGCTTCCCAAAAAAGCAACTGCTGAAATTCTGGCGATATTTGGTTTCTTTTTGATTTTTGATATTATAGTACAAATTACAGATACTATTATAGCAACGATAAAAGAATAAGATGATATTTGCATTGTTAACATAAGAAACTCCTTTCAAAACAGCTTTATTTATAACAAGTACAAGGCTGCTTTCATCTAATTATAGACGTTTTCTATCTAAAAGTCAATAGATAGTTTCTTTCTATTGTATAATTTTATGGGTGATGAAAATGGTTCTAACAATTGGTGAAAAAATACGCTTTCTTCGCGAAGAAGCAACTTAAAATCACACACACCTAGGGATAGCATTAAAAATCACTCAGCGCAAGTTGTCTTACATTGAGTGTGATCGATACGAGC
>CAZGHD010000190.1:0-2359 GCA_964525525.1 uncultured Lachnospiraceae bacterium
GACGAACAGCACCTTCACTTGTGCCTTGTTGCTTCGCTATCTGTGCGGTAGAAAGACCGTCTATGTAGAACATGATCATTACTTCGCGATATGCCTTTGTCAAAAAAGCAATTCTGCGATATACAGAAGTTAATAATTCTGCGGTATCATCAGAAGTGTCTTCCTCCGCAATACCAAGCAAGATTTCTTCCGCATCGCCTTCATAGACAATTTTCGAATGTTTTCTTCGGTTATTTGAAAAATCAGCATAAACATTACGAACAACTCTCCAAATAAACGGATATACGCTTTCGATCTCTCCATCACTGTTGGCGGCTTTCACAAGGGCATAGATTATTTCCGAGCACAGTTCCTCTGCCTCGTAGCTGTCATTTGTTCTTGCATAACAAAAGCCAAATAGCTTATCAAGCAAGTTGTCGTCAAAATATTTTAGCAAGTCTTGTTTTTTCATCTATTTCTCCAAGCGATTGATCAATGCTTTCACTTATATAGTCCGCACGTTTATGGAAATGTTAGGTGGGATTTGAAATATTATATCACATATTTTGAGATTTGACTATAAAAGCATTTGCGTCTACAAATGCAGAGCTTGTCAAGAAAAAGGGACGAGAAATTTTAACAATTCTTCGTCCCTTTCCTGTTGGTGGATAACGCATTCTATTGAATTCTAAAAACTATTCTCAAGAATACGCACTGTACGGTAACAGGTTTTTATATCGCGAATCAATTATTTGAAATATTTTACGCCGGACTCGAACAGCTTCTGATCGTGGTTGCCGGGAATGTTCACAGCTACGTTTTTGCCTATACGCTCACTGTGTCCCATCTTACCGAGGATGCGTCCGTCAGCGGAGAGGATACCTTCTATCGCGTATGCAGAACCGTTGGGATTGAATTTGATGTCCATTGAAGGATTACCGTCAAAATCAACGTACTGAGTTGCGATCTGTCCGTTTGCCGCGAGCTTGTCAAGAAGCTCTGTACTTGCCATGAAGCGGCCTTCACCGTGAGAAATCGGAATAGAGTGTATATCGTCAACAGATACGCCTGCAAGCCAAGGAGACTTGACAGATGCAATTCGGGTGTTGACCATGCGGGACTGGTGGCGTCCTATAGTGTTGTAGGTAAGGGTGGGGCAATCGGGAGAAAGCTCGTCGATTATCTTACCGTAGGGAAGGAGACCTACCTTTACGAGTGCCTGGAATCCGTTACAGATACCGAGAACAAGTCCGTCGCGATTTTCAATAAGGTCGGTAAGAGCCTCTTTTACCTTGGGATTTCTGAGGACTGCAGTGATAAATTTACCTGAACCGTCGGGCTCGTCACCGCCGGAGAAGCCGCCGGGGATCATAAAGATCTGAGACTCTTTTATGTGTTTTACGAACTTATCAATAGATTCTTCAAGTACTGCCGAGTTGCCGTTGCAAAGTACGGTTATGATCGGGTCGCCGCCTGCGTTGATAAAAGCGCGAGCGGTATCGTATTCACAGTTTGTGCCCGGGAATACGGGGATCATAACTCTCGGTTTTGCAAATTTCTCGGAAGCAACTGCAGCAGAACGGGTGTCGCATGAGAACTTGGGAGCAGTATCGTCTGCTGCTTTTGCGATAGTGCGGAATACGCTTTCAAGAGGCTTTTCCCAAGCGGAGATCAATTCGCAAAGGCAGATTTCCTCGCCGTTTATAACGAGAGACTTACCGCTTGTGGTGTTACCGAGCAGAATGCCGTCAAGCTCGTCTGCTGTCTCGATAACGAACGCACCGTAGAGCTTATCAAACAGTGTTGCGTTATCAATTCCATCTGCAAACTTAAATCCTATCTTGTTGCCGAAACTCATTTTTACAACAGCTTCAGCAGTACCGCCACAACCAACGGTGTATACGGATTTTGCTTTTCCTGCGGTGATAATAGCGTTTACTTTGTCAAACAAAGCCTTGAGAGAATCAAAATCAGGAAGTCCGTTTTCTTTGTAGTCGGGTTTGAACAAATAAACCTTACTGTCAGCAGACTTGAACTCGGGAGTCATTGCGCTTGAAGCGTCACCTGCCGCTACTGCGAAGGAAACGAGCGTCGGAGGAACGTCTATATCCTCGAACGAGCCGGACATACTGTCCTTACCGCCGATAGAAGCAAGACCAAGCTCCATCTGTGCCTTGAATGCGCCAAGCAGAGCCGCAAACGGCTTACCCCAACGGGTTGCTACACCCTTGGTACGCTCAAAATACTCCTGGAAGGTGAGGTAAGCATTCTGATAGGGCTGACCTGCCGCAACGAGACGCGCTACCGATTCAACGACTGCGTAAAGCGCGCCGTGGTAGGGAGAACGGGAGGAGAGATACGGATCAAATCCGTACGCCAT
>CAZGHD010000191.1:0-2350 GCA_964525525.1 uncultured Lachnospiraceae bacterium
CCTCCGCGGTCCTCGCGGCGGTATGATCCTCACCAACGACGAGGAGATCGCAAAGGCGATCAACAAAGCTATCTTCCCCGGCACCCAGGGCGGCCCTCTCATGCACGTTATCGCGGCTAAGGCCGTTTGCTTCGGCGAAGCGCTCAAGCCCGAGTTTAAGGCTTACCAGGAGCAGATCGTTAAGAACGCAAAGGTTCTTGCCGACACTCTCCTTGAGGAAGGCTTCTCCCTCGTTTCCGGCGGTACCGATAACCACCTTATGCTCTGCGACCTCCGTCCCTTCTCCATCACCGGTAAGGAAATGGAGCACAGAATGGACGAGGTACACATGACCGTAAACAAAAACGCTATCCCCAACGACCCCGAAAAGCCGTTCGTTACCAGCGGTATCCGTATCGGTACTCCCGCTGTTACCTCCCGCGGTCTTGTTGAGGAAGATATGCGTACCATCGGTCACCTCATCAAGCTCTGCGCTGCAGAATTTGACACCAAGGCTGACTACATCCGCGCTGAAGTAGACAAGCTCTGCAAGAAGTATCCGCTTTATTAATCTTAAAAACTAAATTCCGCGCTCAAAATATTCAAACGGCAGGAGAGAGTACGTATGATAGACAACATTACTCTTTACAAAACCTTCGTTGCGGTGGCGCAAAGCGGCTCCATCTCGGGCGCCGCGCGCTCGCTTTACATATCCCAGCCGGCGGTGTCGGCTGAGATAGCCCAGCTTGAGGACAAGCTGTCCACCAAGCTGTTTTTCCGCACGAACAGAGGGGTGTCCCTCACTCCCGAGGGGGAGCTGCTGTTTGATTATATTGAGCGCGGTTTCGCTTTTCTTGAGGCGGGCGAGGACAAGCTGCGCGAGATCTCCGGACTTTCCGACGGAGTTTTGCGCGTCGGCGCGTCTGACATGACTCTCCGCTTCTTTTTGCTTGATTATATAGAAAAATTCCACCGCGAATACCCCGGCGTGATGCTCAGCATCACCAACGCCCCCACTCCCCAGACGCTTGAGGCGCTCCGCTCCGGTCTGCTTGACTTCGGCGTGGTGTCTGACGACGGCGAGTTTGACTCGTTCGGCGAGGAGTTCACCACCGTTGATCTGCTTGAGGTAAACGATATTTTCGTTGTCACGCCCGATCATCCGCTGGCAAAGCAGAAGGCGGTCTCCTACGCGGGGCTCACCGCGCACCCGCTTATAATGCTGGAGCGCAACACCAGCACGCGCAGGTACGTTGACCGTATGCTCGGCGGGGAGGTTCGCCCGGCGATAGAGCTGGCAACAAGCGATCTGATCCTTGAATTTGCGCGGCGCGGAATGGGCGTTGCGTCCATCGTTGAGAATTTCGCAAAAGATGACATAAAGCGCGGAAATCTGGTTCGGGTCGATCTTGCAAAGCCCTTACTTCCGAGGCGGTTCGTGATGGTTTACCTGTCGCGTCTCGCACTTTCCGCGGCGGCGAAAAAGATTATAAATTCAATTACTAAAAAAGATATTTAAAATGATAAATAAAAGTGAAATTGCCGCAAGAGAAGCGGCACAGGCGCTGATCGGCGCGAAAAAGACGCTCGCTACGGCGGAATCCTGCACCGGGGGACTTCTCGGCAAACTGCTGACCGATATTCCCGGAGTTTCCGAGGTGTATCTCGGCGGCGGCGTGACCTACGCGAACTCCGCAAAGGTGGCTATCTGCGGGGTAAAAGAGGAGACTCTTGCCGCTCACGGCGCGGTGTCTCATGAGACCGCGTGCGAGATGGCCGAGGGGATCAGACGCGCGCTCGGCGCGGACATCGGTGTTTCCACCACCGGCGTGGCGGGTCCGGGCGGCGGATCGAAAGAAAAACCGGTTGGCCTTGTGTACGTCGGGATCTCGGACTCAAGCGGCACGCGGGCGTTTAAGCTCCTGCACGGAGAACGTCTCTCCCGCGACGAGATAAGATACAGAACGGCGGAGTTTGTGTTTAAACAGTTGAAAGGTGAAAATTGAAAGTTGAAAGTTAATATCTCAATTTGAAATTTTCATCAAACATTGTAGGGGCGACCATTGGTCGCCTGCGGCACGTAAACGGGCGGTTAATAACCGCCCCTACGACCGTGTTTTGAAATTACATCAAACCTTGTAGGGGACGACGTCCTCGGCGTCCCGCGGCGGTACGGTCGATATACCGCGATATTAAAACTCCTTCCGTCTTCGCCTACGGCGAATCCACCTCCCTCTAAGAGGGAGGCTACTACCTTTTAAAATTCCGCGGCACGTAAACGGGCGGTTAATAACCGCCCCTACGACCGTGTTTTGGAATTACATCAAACCTTGTAGGGGACGACGTCCTCGGCGTCCCGCGGCGGTACGGT
>CAZGHD010000192.1:0-2321 GCA_964525525.1 uncultured Lachnospiraceae bacterium
TCGGTGATACAGCGGTGGCACAGCATCTGGAAGAACACGTTGGTGTGACCGTCCTCAACCTGCTTTGCTACTACCATCTTCTGTACGATAGCGTCGGGTGCACAGATGTATCCTACGCGCATACCGGCGGAAAGAATCTTTGAAAAAGAGGAGCAGTAGATTACGATTCCGTCCTCGTCCATTGACTTGAGAGTGGGGATCTCCTCTCCGGCGAAACGAAGCTCACCGTATGGGTTGTCCTCAAGGATTACGATGCCGTATTTTTTTGCGATCTCGTAAACCGCGCGGCGCTTTTCGAGAGTGGTGGTGATGCCTGCGGGATTCTGGAAGGTGGGAATAAGGTAGAGAAGCTTTGCGTTGGGGGTTGCTTTGATGGTTGCTTCGAGTGCGTTTATGTCAATTCCGTCATCCTCAAGCGGAACGCCGACGGTGTTTACACCGTTTGAACGGAACGCGTTGAGTGCGCCGATGAAGGAGGGGTTCTCGGTTATTACGGTGTCGCCCTCGTTGCAGAGAACCTTACACGCAAGCTCGATACCCTGCTGACCGCCGGTAACGACGATGGTGGTGTCAAACTCGCGGCCTATATTGAATTTATCGCTAAGACGCTTTTTGATGTCCTCTCTGAGTGCGGGATAACCCTCGGTGATTCCGTACTGGAGTGCGGTTACCGGCTCTTTTGCGAATATATCGGCAGAGATTTTTGCCATCGCCTCGGTCGGGAAAGACTCGGGAGCGGGGTTGCCTGCCGCAAAGGAGATGATGGACGGGTCGGACAGACTCTTGAATATCTCGCGGATCGCAGAGGGTTTGAGAGCTTTCATTTTATTTGAAATGTTGTATTCCATATCTTTTCTCTTTTCTCATTAAATAGTTATACCTTATATTTTACCACAATATGCAGGCAAATACAAGGGGAGGTGAGCAGAATTATGCCCGATCAGAGGCGTTTTTTGCACTTTTTTCTTCCTTTTTATTATATTATATATATGCGTAGAATAATAGAGCAGTTTTTTTACTTTTGCGGGGAAAATTCAAACGAAATTTGCGTTGTGAAAAGTGCACAAAAACCGCATTGAAAAATCGTCAAAAGTTCTACATAAATTTTTTGATATTATTTGCAAAAAACTTGCACTTGACGAGGAAATGTGATATAATATAAGGGCTTGATATGCGTTGAAGCGAAAGGTGGCCGTCTTTGAGCGGGGAATTTTCGTGGAGTATGTCCGATATTTTAACCGGGCGACACAAATAAGTACACTACACTTATGACTATCCCGGGATAGCTGCGGGTTTATGCTGGATCTGCGGCAATCCGGATTTTTATAAGGACGGGCGAGAAACGCACGGCACGGTGTACACGGTGTCCTCCCTCTAAATCAAGCGTACCGCACTGCAAAGACAACGCGGTTGCGGTGCAAAAATCAGAACAGGAGGAAAAAACAATGGCAGTAAAGGAAAAGATCAGAGTTCGTCTTAAGAGCTACGATCACACCCTCATCGATGCAGCAGCAGCTAAGATAGTTGATGCAGCAAAGAGAAACGGTGCAACTGTTTCCGGTCCTATTCCGCTTCCTACCGAGAAGGAGATAGTTACTATCCTTCGTGCGGTTCATAAGTATAAGGATAGCCGTGAGCAGTTCGAGACTCGTACTCACAAGCGTCTGATTGACATCATCAAGCCCTCTCAGAAAACTGTTGAGGCTCTGATGGGTCTTGAAATCCCTGCAGGCGTAGATATGGAAGTTAAGCTTTAATCTTCTTATCTCGCAAAAGATCAAAACCGAAGGTTCGGTTCCGATCGGTCAAGTTGGCGTAGCCGGGCGACCGGTAAATCCAAAACGTCAACCAATAACCTATTAGGAGGAAAAAATGAAAAAAGGCATCATCGGTAAGAAGATCGGTATGACCCAGATTTTCGACGAAGTCGGAAATGTCATCCCGGTTACCGTAATTGAAGCCGGCCCCTGCGTAGTCGCTCAGAAGAAGACTGTTGAGAGCGACGGTTACGACGCAGTTCAGCTTGGTTTCATGGAAACAAAGGAAAAGAGAATTTCCAAGGCAGAGAATGGCCACTTCAAGAAGGCAGGCGTATCTGCAAAGAGACATCTTAAAGAGTTCCGTCTTGAGGATATCTCCGGCATCAACGTTGGCGACATCATATCTGTCGATACCTTCGCCGCAGGCGAGAAGGTCGACGTAACCGGTATGAGCAAGGGCCACGGTTACACCGGCGCAATCAAGAGATGGAATCTTCACAGACTTCAGGCTACACACGGTGTAGGCCCTGTTCACCGCCAGTCCGGTTCTATGGGTGTTAT
>CAZGHD010000193.1:0-2313 GCA_964525525.1 uncultured Lachnospiraceae bacterium
AAGCTCAATTTCGCCGTCCTCGATCACCGCATAAAGCGCAGGTTTTTCGTAATCATCCTCGCATCTGTAAGAAACACTGCCCGGATTTATCACTATTCTGTCACCGCGCAGGTGGTTGATAAACTGTCGGTGAGAATGACCAAAGATCAGTCGCGTGGGAAGTTCCGTATTACCTATCTGATTTCGAGCGCAGAATTTATCAAAATGCTCTACACATTCGGGTGCATCAAGCTCAGGCGTATAGTAATGGGCAACGAGATAGCGGTAACCGTCTGCTTCGAAAGCAAGAACCTCCGGCAATTTTTCAAGATATTCCCTGTCTTCACTGCTTACTTTTGTAAGATTATCATGTATCCAGCAGTAATCGTTCGGCTCTATCTTATCCAGCTTATTTCCGCAACTGTTATAATACTCCTCAAGTCTGAGGTCATGATTACCTTTTACGTTCAGAACGTTGTGTTCTCTGCACCAGCGAACCGACTCCGCAGCAAAAGGACCGTAATCCACCAGATCCCCGGCATGTACGATAATATCAGCCGTCTTTTCCTTTTCCCAGATAGCCTCAAGCGCACAGCTATTGGCGTGAACGTCCGAAAGAACAAGTATTTTCATATTAATCTCCACTCTGCCGCGCGGCAGTAATTTATCGAATTTTACACTTATATTATAATATCGTTTGAGAAAAAAATCAAGTTTTTCTCGTTTTATCTTTACAAGCAAATAAAACTGTGATATAATGATTATGCCAAACTAATCTAATATTGCAAAGCTGGTATAATTTTCTTTTTTTAGGGAGAAGTATATCTTTTTTCGCATAAGTAAAGACTGAATTTGATAAAATGCAAATTCCGCTTTGCTTATGCGTTATACCGATTTTGCAATGATTAGTTTGGCGACTATCGGAGTTTGCGTTTTTGTGCGCTCGCTTCGGTGGGCGCACTTTTTATTATACACTTTTTATTATGGGAGAAAAAAATGAAGAAGTTTATGACATTTTTATTAATTTGTCTGATCCTGTTATCGGTCCTTTTTGCTTTATGGTTATGCTTCAAAGATATGAAGCAAACTCCACCTCAAAACAACTCTCAAAATACAACGCAGAATAATCATCAGGGGAGCCAATCCAAAGACACGCAAATCGAGGGCATTAACACATCCCATGTCCACTCATTCGGTAACTGGTCAAGAGCCAAGGAAAGCGGATGTAAAGAAGAGGGTACAGACGAGCGTTACTGCTATTGTGGTGAAAAACAGACTCGGAGTATTGCTGCAACCGGACACACACCAGGCGATTGGATAGTTGACAGTGCAGCAACTTGCACGAGTACCGGTAGCCGTCATCGTGAGTGTACAAAGTGCTTTGAAATTTTAGATACTGAAGAAACCGCAGTAGGCAAACACGTTGAGGGGACACTCACAACTACCAATGAAGCTACATGCACTACAGATGGACAGAAGCAAACAACTTGTAGAGATTGCGGTACCACCATGAGAACGGAAGTTATACCCGCAACTGGACACAGCTACAAGACAAGTGCTGTTTCTCCCACATGTACAGAACCCGGTGGAACAAAGTACACTTGTAAATACTGTAATAACAGCTACATCGACGGAAATGGAACTGAACCCAGTGGACACAAATTGAACATTTCCGGTAAATGTGAAAGTTGCAATAGAGATTTTTCCGTTGATATGAAAACCAGAATCGGTGCACCTACAGAAAATGAGAAATATGGTTTTGCTTATGAATGGAGTGATGGATTCTTAGCGTTAAAAGCAGAGGCAAAAAACAATACCGGTAAAACAATAAAATACTATTCGTTTCAATACGTTTTATATAATGCTGTTAACGATAAAATCTATAGCGAAACTAAAAAAATAACAGGCCCTGTGAACCCCGGTGAAATTTTAGCGTTAAATATTGATTATTGGGACGGTGGATTCACTTCAGTACGTATTATGGATGAAGATGTTATTAGAGTTGAAATTACCGATATAAAATTGGAATACACCGATGGTACCACGGAAATAGGGCCATATAATTACATCACTACAAACCGTGTTAAAAACCTTAGATAAATCTTCTAGCATTCAAAAAATCAGACACATTATCACGCAAAATGCGAAAATGATGTGTCTGATTTTTTATTAAAGTTTTTAAAAGGAGCACGAGGGAAACTTTTTGAAAAAAGTTTCCCTCGTATAATAACATATTCAGAAATTACTTCTGGCTCTCTTCGATAGCAACTGCGCAAGCGACAGTCATACCAACCATGGGGTTGTTACCTGCGCCGATGAGACCCATCATCTCAA
>CAZGHD010000194.1:0-2260 GCA_964525525.1 uncultured Lachnospiraceae bacterium
CTGGGGATCGTGGAAGAGCAGAGCGGGGTATCATTGCAGCACCTGTTCGATCTCCATGGCGCTGTCTTACATAGGAATAAATAAAACTCCGCTCGATATATTAAACTACGGAAACGGCTCCGTATATTTCGGGCGCAACTGGGGCGGCGCGGTAGTGAGCAGCTATACTTATGACAAGCTTTCCGCGGCTGTGGACAGATACTGTAACGGAAACGGAAAATACAGTCCCGTTATAATACATCTTAATAAATACACCTCTGCGGGACATTTCGTTATAATTATCGGTCGGGTTTCGGAAAACGTGTATCAGGTGCTTGATCCCTCTATATCTTCAGCCTGGGAGATAACTATCGACGGTTCGACCGCTGTCTATAAATATCCGTTCGGAACTAAAATCATAACCGACACTATCGACCGCACGGGAAGAACGGACGATATTTATCAGTGGTATAATTCGAGTGCAAAACTGCCCGGGTATCTCGGGGAGTGCACAACTTACCCTTCGTACTGCAATATCAAAGTAAGCGCGGATACTGTCGCGCGCTCTCTGCCGTGCGAGGCGGAAGTAGATCCTTCGTCCGAAGCAAAAGAGTCGGTCATCTCCGGCGCTGTTTACACTTCGGTTGCTCTTATTTCAAACAGTGTCGGTGAATATTGGTATAAAATAGACGGCGAGGACGGAAATGCGTCATATATCCGTGCAGATAAAACAGAATTTGTCAGTTCTCTTGACGGTGACGTTATCATATTCGGAGCCACCAGTCCCGTTACTCACATAAAAGGCAAGCCGTTTCCGATAAAAGGAACGATAGCGTCTACTTATACCGATATCACTTCGGTTGAGGCATGGGTGCGTGACTCGGCAGATACCGTTATCACCGGCGGAGAGGTGTCAGTGGACGGAAAAAGCTACGTTCTAAACAACAGTACTCTTGATTATAAAGTAATATTCAACGATCTTGATCTCGGCGTAAATACGTATTCGATTTACGCAACCTATATAGGCTACTACGTTGACGGAGAAAATAACCTGCTCTCGTACTCCGAGAGGGTTCTCTTGTACGAGGTCGATTTCAACGTGTATCTGAATTCCGCAAGCTGTACTCATTCTTACGAGAAAACGGTAATAAAAGAGCCTGACTGCGAAAATGCGGGATTTGCCGAATATTTCTGCGGTTTGTGTGCTTCAAGTTATTCTGAGGATATTCCGGCAACGGGACACGAATATGGAGAATTGACCGTCACAAAAGAACCGTCGTGTACCGAAAAGGGCGAATCACAGCACACCTGCACCGTCTGCGAATATACGGAGACTGTGGAAATCGATCCTGTCCCGCATACGTATTTATCTGAAATCACTCTACCCACCTGTACCGATCAGGGATATACCACTTATACCTGTGCCTGCGGGGATACTTACGTCGGAGATTACGTTGACGCACTTGGACATAACTACGTGTCGGTAATTACCCCGCCCACCGAAACCGAACAGGGATACACTACCCATACCTGCGCTTGCGGTGACAGTTACGTTGACAGTTACACCGATCCTCTTGGGCGCAGAGGCGACTTAAACCGCGACGGCTCGATTGACGTTAACGACGTTGTTCTCTGTCTTGATCTCGTGTTTATCACTCCGACCGAAGAACAGCTGAAAACAGCCGACCTTGACGGAAACGGTGTGATCGACGTTGACGACGTTCTGATCTGTCTTGATCTTTGCTTTGTTTGATTGCCCAAAAATGATACGTTAATAAAGATTTTTTGCCTTCTCCTATTGACTTTTCAGAATTTTCTGATATAATGGTACCAGAAGCGGTATCATCACGCACGGTATTGGTGGAGCTTGTGCTCCCCGTGGTAGGTGTGCCGCTTCTATATTTTTGCTCAAATTTCTCGTTGGTAACTTTCCAGCCTGTTTTCAGCCTGAGTGTGCCTGCGGAATTTGAGGCTATTTCTACCAAAGGATATAAAATATTATGAACTCTATTATCAAAAAGCTTGTCTCTTTTATATTGATAGCGGCATTCATTATAGCAATACTGCCTCAGGTAGAGATATTTGCGGCAGATATAACCTATTCCGGCGGAGCGGGAACAAAGAATAACCCGTATCTTGTTTCCACGATGCAGGATCTGTTAAACGTAGAATACAACAGCGGTAAATATTTTTTACAGACGTGTGATATTTCTATGGCAGGGAGAACCTTCGGTAAAAATCCTATTTCATCCTTCAGCGGAACCTACGACGGCGGCGGTTA
>CAZGHD010000195.1:0-2249 GCA_964525525.1 uncultured Lachnospiraceae bacterium
TGACGATGCGATAAGATCCACGTTACCGATGATCTCATCGTTATACATTACCGTTACCATGCCCACACGCTGACCTTCTTCTATCGGCGCTTCCATAGAATCGCTTTCAAGCTTTACCGTCTTTGTGACGGTGTATTTTATATCGTCCGCGTACGGCATATAGCAGGAAACCGCTTCTTTTGCGCGGCAGGCTACGAAATCCACTCCGTCAGAGAGGGTAACGGGCATTTCTGCAATAAGCTCTCCCGCCTCAAGCACCTCTCGGTAGCCGTAGTTTGAAAAAGCGTATCTGAACATCTTGGTCGCTTGAATGTAGGAGTAGATGTTGTTCTCGTCACTCTCCGCGCCCATAACTACGCAAAGATAGGTCGCGCCCGCGTATGACGCGGTGGTGGCAATACAGTAGCCGCCCTGCTTTGTGTATCCGGAGCTGAGACCGCGCGCGTATTTGTAGTAATACTTGGTTTCCTGCGCGCGGGAGATAAGCGCGTTTTTGTTGTGTATCGTGCGCTCGGGCGTTTTGTTGGTGGCGGGCATGACGTATCGCTCAAGCGAGCTGTATTCCATATAAATACTGTTTTTGTACGCTTCTTTTGCTATTTTTACGGTGTCCGCGCAGGTGGTGTACATAGCGTCGTCGTGCATACCGCTGGCGTTTGTGTAATTGGTGTTCGTTGCGCCGAGAGTGACCGCGCGCGCGTTCATTCGTCCTGTAAATGCGGAAACGCTGCCGTCAATACAAACCGCAAGCGCGGTTGCCGCGTCGTTCGCTCCGCCGACGAGGGTAGCCGCGATAAGATCACGGTAGGTGACAGTTTCACCTTCCACCAAATCTATGTTGTTACCCATAACATCCTTGAGCATTTTTGCGGTAAGCGTGACCTTTTCGTCAAGCCTGTCCCCGAAATGCTCTATCGCGAGCATGGCTACCATCATTTTTACCGTTGCGGTGGGGGCAACCTTTTCGTTTATGCCCTGTTCAAACAGGACTATGTCGTGCTCTATATTATAAAGGTACGCCGCCTTTGCGTGCTCAAGGGTGAGTACGTCCTCTTCCGCCGCCGAAGCAAATACGCAAAAGACGGGAATCACCATAGTGACGCAAAGTAAAAGTGCGGTCAGCCTTTTAGATATTTTCATTGCCTTTCTCCTTTCGGAAGATACGGGATGCAAAATATTCCCGAGTGGACTCTATATCCCGCGCTACCTGAGCGCAAAGCTCGCCTGACGAGGAAAAGCGCATCTCATCGCGAAGACGTTTGTAAAAGGATACTTTTATATTTTTCCCATACAGAAATCCGTCGTAGTCGATTATGTGAGTTTCGCTGTTTACCGAGCTGCCGCTCTCAAACGTAGGGCGGGAACCGACGTTGGTAACTCCCATAAATATTTTCCCGTCTATTTCAACCGAAGACGAATATATCCCGCGGAGGGGAACAATATGTCGATCGGGAAAATTCTGATTTATCGTCGGGATACCGATAGTTCTGCCGAGCTGTTTGCCGCGGACTACCGGGAAGTTTATTGAAAACGGTCTGCCGAGCAGGTCTGACGCTTCTTCCGTCTCGCCGTTTTCTATCAGCAGTCTTATCCTGCTTGAGGAAACGACGTCATCTTTATAAATCACCGGCGGGAGCACTGCGGTCTCGGCACCGTGAGATTTCAGCAGACGGGTGAGCGTATCGGCATCCCCCGCGCCGCCGGCTCCGAAACGGAAGTTAAAACCGCAGACGGCACATCGACATTTGAGCTTGTCTATCAAAGTGCCGGATACGAAATTCTCGGGCGAGGTGCCTTTTACGTCGTCAAAATGCTCGATCACTGCGTAGTCTATGCCGAGTGAGGCGAAAAGATCCAGCTTTTCGTCAAGGTCGGTGATCGCAGAGACGCATTTCGTCGTTTCAAACAGGCTCCACACTACTGCCGCGGCGGGGATTCCGTTTGAGCGAAGGCGGTCCCGTTCTTCGGCAACACGCGAGAGAAGCCGCGCGTGACCGAGGTGCACGCCGTCAAAAATGCCGAGCGCCGCCACAGACGGACACGTTATCGGCGGGCACTCGGCTTTTTTGTTTTTCAGATCGAAATATACCATATCAGAGCTGTCAGCATCCGAGATAAGTCTTGACGAGGGCGTTGAGCAGTTCGTCTCTGTCTATTCGGCGTATAAGGCTGCGCGCATTTTTATAGTTGGTGATATAAGTAGGGTCTTCGGAAAGAATATAGCCTACTATCTGATTTATCGGGTTGTA
>CAZGHD010000196.1:0-2240 GCA_964525525.1 uncultured Lachnospiraceae bacterium
TGTCAACGCTGTGTGTTCCCGTTATTTCTATTTTGATTGGCGAAGGCGGCAGCGGCGGTGCTTTGGCACTTGCGATGGCAGACCGTGTATGGATGCTGCAGAATGCCGTCTACTCGGTTATTTCTCCCGAAGGCTGTGCGAGTATTCTTTGGAAAGACTCAGCGAAAGCGGAAACTGCAGCGGCAAGTTTGAAACTGACGGCAGAAGATGCAAAAAGTCTCGGCGTGATCGAGCGCATCCTTTCTGAAAAAGAAATTGGCAAGAAAGAATTTTATGACCGTATCCGTACTCTTTTGATTGAGGAAATAAAAGAGCTGGAAAATGATCTTGACCTCGTGGGAAATCGATACGACAGATTCCGCAATATCGGCACGGATGCTGTTATTAAGGAGTAAATATGAGCATATACCAAAACTATTGCCGTGAGATTACCGATGAACACGGTAATCTGAAAAAACTAACGCTTAACTACCCCGATAATTTTAATTTCGGTTATGATGTTGTTGATAAAATAGCAGATGAAACGCCCGATAAAAGAGCGCTTGTGTGGTGCAACGTTGAAGGCGAAGAACGTGTATTCACGTTCTCGGATATTAAGAAATACAGCAATCAAATGGCAAACGTATTCCGAAGCGCAGGCATCGGTCACGGTGACCGTGTGATGATGATACTCAAACGGCACTATGAATATTGGTTTGCTGCGGTGGCTCTGCACAAGCTCGGCGCTGTGATGATCCCCGCCACACATATGCTGACGGTAAGTGACCTCGTTTACCGTCTCAAAGCTTCCGGGGTAAAGGCAATCGTCTGCACCTCGCAAAACGAAGTGCCCAAAAAACTTCTTGATGCGTTAAAGTTGTCGGGAATGACGGCAAAACTTTGGTGCGTACAGGCCGATATAGAGAACTTTGAAAACATCACCTCTGCTATGCAAACAGCAAGTGATGAGTTGGAGCGTATTCCCACCAAAACTACAGATCCGATGATGTTGTATTTTACATCCGGTACTACAGGATATCCGAAGGGTGTTGTTCACGAACACAGTTATCCTCTTGCTCATATAGTAACTGCAAAATATTGGCAACAAGCGGAAGATAACGGCTTGCATTTTACCGTTGCAGAAACAGGCTGGGCAAAAGCATCCTGGGGTAAGCTCTACGGACAATGGCTTGTAGGCAGTGCCGTTATGGTTTATGATTTTGATAATTTCGATCCCAAACAGCTAACGTCAATTATCAACAAATACGGTGTAACCTCTTTCTGTGCACCGCCTACGGTATATCGCTATCTCGTTCGTAAAGGTATTCCTGATATGCCGTCATTAAAGCACGCTTCTACGGCGGGTGAAATGCTGTCACCCGAAGTGTTTCGAAAATTTACAGAATGCACGGGACTCCCACTCTGCGAAGGCTACGGTCAAACAGAAACGACATTGTTACTTGCGAATTTCAAGGGAATGATTGCTACTCCCGGCTCCATGGGAATGCCGTCTCCTTTCTATAATATCGAACTTAGGGGTGAACAAGGTGAAGTTGTTGGGGTGAACGAAATCGGAGAGATTGTCATTGTCCCGGAACAAGAAGGTAAACAAACCGGCGTGTTCACCGCTTATCTTGATAATGAGGAGCAGTATAACTACGTGTGGCGCGGCGGAGTTTATCATACGGGGGATGCCGCATATATGGATGAAAACGGACGTTATTGGTTCCACGGCCGTTTTGACGATATTATCAAAACGGGTGGTTTCCGTGTTGGTCCCTATGAAGTGGAAAACGTTCTGATGGAACATCCCGCCGTTGTAGAGTGCAGTGTTATCGGTGTGCCGGACTCCCTCAGAGGTCAGGCGATCAAGGCGGTGATCGCGCTTGGTCATGGATATTCACCGACAAAAGAATTGGAACTTGAAATCAAGGACTTCTGTAATCAAAAGCTTGCTGAATACAAGTGGATACGTATCATTGAATTCGTAGAAGAAATGCCGAAAACCATCAGCGGTAAGATTCAAAAGAATGTGCAGCGAAATCAGGGGCAAGAAAAATGTGAGTGATCATTGACCGGACGTCTTTTTGAAAGCGACATAAAGTACAAGAAATTTTAATAAATTTATGGTATAATAACAACTATCCTGAGTTCAAAGCAACGGTTTGTTTACAAAAAGACCTGCTAATAAAAGTCAAGCCCAAAATCAAAAAATTATATAGTATTTTGAGTTTTTAAAAATTGGTATAACAAAAAAGACC
>CAZGHD010000197.1:0-2205 GCA_964525525.1 uncultured Lachnospiraceae bacterium
AACCAAGCCGGGGATTTCATCAGTACCGTAAGCAATATATGAATATCCTTTTTCTGTGACTCCTTCCGTTATCTCGATGTTTTGTTTGTAAGAGTTGAAGTCGTAACCATCGAAGTAATTTATGATATTTTTATCAAACGTTGAATTTTCGTCCAGCTTATTAAGTGCATTGAGCGAAAAGGCCCTTTGAGAATCCGTAAGATCGTCGGAGCGGTATACTATTCCGTAATCTGCTATTGCGACTTTTTTGCCATAGGCTGACGTAGCATAGTACTCGGGGATTATAGTTCGAATATATTTATTTTCGTCAAATTTATCTTTAGCTTCGGCATAGCAATATTTGTCAGTCTCTTTGTCGAAAACATAAGACAGAGAAGTATTTATATAAGTGGACTTATATCCTCCCGGAATTGCAAAGGGCTGGGGCTCGGCTGGGTTGCACGTATAGTTGGCAGCAATATTTAATTGCTTGTTTTCTGAAACAAGATTGGCGATAATGCGGATAATATTATTTTCTTTAAATTCAGCGTTTAACGTAATTTCATATTTGGGGAAGCCAAAGGTGTTTTCTTTATAGTTGTCTAACGTAGAATAGGGCAAATTGTTTGCATCAAGAATGTCAATATCGCCGATGTTAATGTAACTGAGTGCTTTGCCGTCATCAAGAGAAACGAGAAGTATTCTGTCATGCTCGTAATCGGAATTAGAGAAAACTGTTCCGTCATAGATAATTATACCATATTTTTCGTCGTCGGAAACAATGAGCTCGGCGGAGTCCTTTTTATCCTTGGGATAAAACTGAATGTTGTAGCCGTCAATTTCCTCGTTTGCGCGGTAATCGCTGTAAATGAAGGTTTTTTCTCCGTTGGTCAGCAGGAGCTTACTTTCGTAATTCACATCGTCGTATATGAGCTGCCACTTTTCATTGTTTGAGGGGAACTCTAAATAAATATAGTTTCCGTTTTCATCCTTGAGTTCTGTGGGCGTGGTTTCTGCTTCTTCTTTTTCGGTTTCCTTATCAGTCACCTCGGCTTCGGTACCCTCGGGCACGGTGATTTCTTCGCCCGTGCCGTTTTGGCAGGCGGTGAAGAGAAGTGACATTGCGAGAAGCGTGAAAAGTATAACGGTTAATTTTTTCATAAAAACGCTCCTTTCTGTAATTTAATTATATCAAACCGAATTGCCGTTTTCGTCAAAGCTCGCTTATGCTATTAATATGGAAATATACAAATCCATTTTCCTCTATTTTGGAAAAGCAGTATTTCAAGGATCGTATATTTTCTACCGTGCCGAGCTGAGGAATGTATTGTAGTTTTGCAATTACTGTAATTGTATCCTCGGTTTCCGTGATCTCCAAGGGTTCATCTTCAACAAGATAATAAGGGTCGCCACCCCAATAATCCGTAGCATATCCAACGGTGTAGGTGTCGGTTTCAGCCGAGTAATCGGCATTCCAATTTTCCATATTGCTATGAAAATCTTTGAGGGAGACAGTTTCTTCCACAAGTAGTTCTGCGGCTTTTTGCAGTTTTTCTCCGTTAATATACAACAAAGAAAGTTCAGCGTTTTCCGTTACAAAATCAAGGCTTTCCTTGTTTTGAAACGCAAATCGGAAGCATAAAGAAAGGATGTCTTTGTCAGACAGGTCTTTGTTTGAAGTGAACGGCTCGTGAAAATAATTAACGAAGTAGTGCATGTAGTCTTACATATTTTCTGCAATGTCGTAAACAAAATCTGCTGAAAGTTCGATTTTTCCGTCGTTGGTCTTCAAAACTGCTTTTATCATCAATTTGTTGTCTTCAAAACTTGCGGAAAGAAACGTGGCGTAAGACGTTGGGGTAAATCCGTCCGATTTATAATCGCTGAGGATCGAAACGGTAAGACCGTTTGCATCAAGAATATCCGTATCATTAACGTCGATATGGGATATTGATTTGCCGTCTTCAAGAGATACGAGAAGTATTCTGTCGCTCTCATACTCTGAAACAGAGAAAACGGTGCCCGCGTATATTATAGCGGCGTACTTTTCGTCGCTTGAAACGATGAGCTCGGCTGAGTCTTTATTATCGTTAGGATAGAACTGTAGGTCATATCCGGTGATGTCCTCGTTTGCGCGGTAATCACCGTAGATAAAGGTCTTTTCTCCGTTTGTCAGCAGGAGCTTACTTTCGTAATTCACATCGTCGTATATGAGCTGCCACTTTT
>CAZGHD010000198.1:0-2133 GCA_964525525.1 uncultured Lachnospiraceae bacterium
AACATTATCTATTGCTCCCTTCTCCTCTGTTTCTGCGGGGGCGATCATTGTCTCTGCGGGGACGATCGTCACCTCTCTGGCGACGCTTGTCGTTACCCTTTTCAGAGTTTCTTGATACATCAGCTAAGATCTCGCCCTTGTAGATCCAAACCTTAACACCGATCTTACCGTAGGTGGTGTTCGCTTCATAGAAGCCGTACTCAATGTCAGCTCTGATGGTCTGAAGCGGAATAGTACCCTCGTGGTAATGCTCGGTTCTTGCAATTTCAGCACCACCGAGACGGCCGCTGACTGCTATTTTGATACCCTTTGCGCCAAGCTTCATGGTTCTGCCGATAGCCTGCTTCATAGCACGACGGAAGGAAATTCTTCTTTCGAGCTGAGAAGAAATGCTTTCAGCAACAAGCTGAGCGTTGAGATCAGGCTGTCTTACCTCGATTACGTTAACAGCAACCGGCTTGCCAACCATCTTCTCAAGGGTAACTCTGAGTTTCTCAATTTCTGCGCCGCCGCGACCGATAACCATACCGGGCTTAGCACAGTGGATGAACACTCTTACTCTCTCACGGTCGCGCTCGATTTCAACCTTCGGAACGCCCGCAGCCTGAAGAGTATTCTTAAGATATTTTCTGAGATTGTAGTCGGATACGAGAGTATCGCCGAACTTCTCGTCGCTCTCGAACCATCTGGAATCCCAGTCTTTAATTACACCGACACGCAGACCGTGCGGATTTACCTTCTGACCCATTTAGTCTTTTATCCTCCTTACTCAGATTCTCTCTTTGAGGACCAGAGTTACATGGCTGGTTCTCTTGAGTATTCTGTCCGCTCTACCCTGTGCTCTCGGCATGATTCTCTTAAGAGTCGGGCCGGGGCATACGAAGCATTCGGACACATAAAGTTTAGACACGTCCATCCCAAAATTGTGATCCGCGTTAGCGATAGCGCTGTTAAGCAGCTTTATAAGATATTCGGACGCAGCCTTGGGAGTATTCTTGAGAATACCCATAGCAACTGCGGCATCCTTTCCTCTGATAAGGTCGAGGACAATCTTAACTTTGCGCGGAGAGATGCGTGCGTATTTAAGATAAGCTTTTGCTTCCATTACGATTGTTGCCTCCCTTCGCCTAATTATCTGGCGAATGTTAATTTTTTAATTATTTACCGTTGTTCGAGGTCTTCGAACCCGCATGTCCGCGGAAAAGACGGGTAGGTGCGAATTCGCCGAGTTTATGGCCGATCATTTCCTCAGTTACATATACCGGAACGTGCTTTCTTCCGTCGTATACCGCGATGGTATGACCAACGAATTCCGGGAATATGGTGGATGCGCGCGACCATGTTTTAAGAACTTTCTTTTCGTTCTTTTCGTTCATCGCAACAATACGAGAAAACAGTTTCGCCTCAACGAACGGCGGCTTTTTCAGGCTTCTAGACATTTGATGTTTCCTCCTTACTTACTGTTTCTGTGCTTTACGATCATTTTTTCGGTGCGGCTCTTCTTCTTTCTGGTCTTATAACCAAGAGCAGGTTTACCCCAAGGAGTAACAGGAGAAGGACGACCGATCGGGGAACGACCCTCACCACCACCGTGCGGGTGATCGCAGGGGTTCATTACAGAACCGCGGACAGTAGGACGGATGCCCTTGTGTCTTGTCTTACCGGCTTTACCGACTTTGACCGTATCGTGTTCAATGTTACCGATCTGGCCGATAGTAGCCTTGCAGTCAAGTCTTACTATGCGAACCTCACCGGAAGGAAGACGGACCTGAGCCTGACCGTTTTCTTTTGCCATAAGCTGAGCTGCACAACCGGCGGAACGAACAAGCTGTCCGCCCTTACCGGGATAAAGCTCAACGTTATTGATGAAGGTACCAACCGGAATATTCTCTATAGGAAGAGTGTTACCGGGCTTAATGTCAGCTTCGGGAGAGGAGTAAACAACGTCTCCGTCCTTTAAGCCAACCGGAGCAAGGATGTAGCTCTTTGCGCCGTTTTCAAACTGAAGGAGTGCGATATAAGCGGTTCTGTTAGGATCGTACTCGATACCAACAACAGTTGCAGGTCCTTCGTTTGTATTTCTCTTGAAGTCGATAATTCTGTACTTCTGCTTGTTTCCGCCGCCTCTGTGAC
>CAZGHD010000199.1:0-2117 GCA_964525525.1 uncultured Lachnospiraceae bacterium
ACAATCCCTCCGTCTCGCTTGCGCGAGCCACCTCCCTTTACACAAGGGAGGCTTAATATAGTTGCCACATCTGTGGTAGTAGGTCAACTACTGCAAGTGGCGGATTTTTTGACGAGCCTATAGGCTCAGCGTGTGAAATGCCCCAAGGGGGCTATCGCAAGCCACCAGCACGGCTGGTGGTCATGACTATTTCGTTTTTTCACATACGGCTATTACATATCCGTCGGTTGAAAAATCAAGGGCGGCAGTGTAATTCGCGTCACTGCAGGTGGCGGTGCCTTCGTTTATTGTAAACTCAACCACCTTGAGATTACGTGAGATCCCGGTGCCGATACACTTAAAATACGCTTCCTTGAGAGTCCACACGCTGATAAGACGGCGATAGATTTCTTCCTCGTCGTTTTCGCGGGCGAAAACGTACTCCGTTTCCTTTTCGGTACAGAACTTTTTCGTAAGATTCGTATTTACCTGCCGTATTTTTTCCACGTCGATGCCGATAGGATTTTTACTTGCGGCACACACGGCGTAATCGCCCGAGTGACTGATGTTAAACTGTATCTCTGCCGACAGGGTATACGGCTTTCCGTTTTCGTCGCGGGAGAAAGAAATATCTTCGGGATTACATCCCGTCATTTCGGATATGCACCTGCGCGCAAGCATTTCTCCGGCTATACTCAGGTTACGTTCGGATTGATTTTGTTTTCCTCCGACTGCGAGTTTCCGCTCGTCCGACATCATAGATATAGCGCGGAAATATTCGTCTTCACTTATATCGTTTATATTTATACGTTTTATCATCATATCGTTTTAATGTGATGAAAAAGCCGCGCAGAGCGGCTTTTTAGTTTTAGTAGTTTTCTTTTCTTACTTCAAAGAAGCTCTGAGGATGCTTGCAAACAGGGCAGAGCTCGGGAGCTTTTTTGCCAATCATGAGATGGCCGCAGTTACGGCATTCCCACATGGTCTCCTCGCTCTTTTCAAATACTGCTTTCATTTCAACGTTGCTCAGAAGCTTGCGGTATCTTTCCTCGTGAGATTTCTCGATTTTTGCTACCATACGGAACTGAGCCGCGAGAGCAGTGAAGCCTTCTTCCTCTGCGTCTTTTGCAAAACGGTCGTACATATCGGTCCACTCGTAGTTCTCGCCCTCTGCCGCGTGGAGAAGGTTAGTAGCGGTGTCGCCAAGCTCGCCGAGAGCCTTGAACCAAAGTTTTGCGTGCTCTTTTTCGTTATTTGCGGTAGCCTCGAAAATAGAGGCTATCTGCTCGTAGCCCTCTTTTTTAGCAACCGATGCGAAATATGTATATTTGTTTCTTGCCTGACTTTCTCCTGCAAACGCCTCAAGGAGATTTTTCTCTGTTTTAGTACCTTTAAGATCCATTTTTTTGCCCTCTTTCTGTAAAAAATTCTAATTATAATATAGCATCTTTTTCCTACGATGTCAATAGCTTTTATAAAAATTAAGAGGGAGCTTTCGCTCCCTCTGTGAGTTTATTTAACCGCGTTAAGACGCTGTGCCATAACGAGTTTGTAGTAGATACCTTTGAGCTTGAGAAGCTCGGTATGAGTACCAAATTCAGCAAGACGTCCGTTATCAAGAACTATCAGCTTATCTGCGTTACGCAATGTGGAAAGACGGTGCGCTATCGCAAGAGTGGTACGGCCTTGCATCAGGATATTTATGGAATCCTGGATCATCTTTTCGGTCTCGGTGTCGAGAGCCGCGGTAGCCTCGTCAAGAATGATTATTCTCGGGTCGTGGATCAGTGCGCGGGCTATTGCAACACGCTGTCTCTCACCGCCGGAGAGCGAGAATCCGCGTTCACCGATCATGGTGTTATAACCCTGGGGAAGGTTACAGATGAACTCGTGAGCATTTGCCAGCTTTGCGGCGCGGATGACCTCTTCGTTGGTTGCATAGGGCTTTGCATAAGCGATGTTGTCTCTGATCGAGCCTCTGAACAGGTGCGTTTCCTGAAGAACTATACCCATCTGAGAACGAAGTGCCTGCTGAGAGATGTCTTTGATGTTTACGTTATCTATTGTGATAGCGCCTTCGTTAACGTCGTACATTCTCATTATCAGGTTGATAAGGGTTGACTTACCCGAACCCGACG
>CAZGHD010000200.1:0-2104 GCA_964525525.1 uncultured Lachnospiraceae bacterium
TAATAAAGCGGCGGGAGCAAGCCCCCGCCCTACGGGGTTATTTTAATTGATTATCATTGACACAACAATGTTTCACGTGAAACATACTTAAAAATTAATGTATTTCAAACGGTAGCCGCCTCCCTTGTGTAAAGGGAGGTGTCGTTTCCGTTAGGAAATGACGGAGGGATTGTTTACGCTTTTTCTCAATCAATCGCGCTCGGGTCGAGCATTTTAACGAGCGCTTCGAAATCCTCCTCGTCGCGGAACTCAAGGGTGATCTTCTTATTCTTCCCGCGGGAGGTGATTTTAACCTTTCTGCCCAGTGATTTCATCAGTCTGTGCTCGATGTCCGCGAGGTAATCTATCTTGATCTTGCCGTCGTCTTCCTCCGGCTCATCGGCTTTCGCGGCGTTTTTGTTCATCGCGCGAACCGCGTCCTCAACCGCGCGCACCGAAAGTCCCTGCTCTACCACCTTTTTCGCGATGGCGATCATGTCGGCGGGATTTTTCAGTCCGAGCAGTGCTCTTGCGTGGCCTGCGGAGATCTGCCCTTCCTTGAGCAGCGCCGCCACGTCGTCCGGCAGGTCGAGCAGACGCATCGAGTTGGTTACCGCGCTTCGGCTCTTACCGACCTTTTGCGCGACCTCCTCCTGAGTCAGCGAGAAATCCGCGATCAGCGCGCGGTACGCCTGTGCTTCTTCAACCGCGTTCAGATCCTCTCGCTGGATGTTCTCTATCAGCGCGATCTGCGCGGCGCGCGCGTCGTCTATGTCCATGATAACCACCGGAACCTCGGTGAGTCCCGCCATTTTAGAGGCACGCCAACGGCGTTCGCCTGCGATTATCTGGTAAAATCCCGAGTCAAGTCGGCGCACGATTATCGGCTGAAGCACGCCGTGCGCGGCGATCGAGTCTGCAAGCTCGGACAGAGCCTCGCTCTCAAACGCCTTTCTCGGTTGATCTTTTTTCGGTTCGATCTCCCCGATTCGGAGGGTGGAAACACCGCCCGATGAGGAATCCACCGAGTTTTCCATAAATATTGAATCAAGGCCTCGTCCGAGACCGCTTTTTTTACTCATTTTGCTCTCCTAATGCTTTTGGCCCATAAAGGTGTCATTCTGAGGGAGAAAACCTGCGGTTTTCGACTCGAACCCGACCGCAGGGAGGGCGCCGATAGGCGGAATCTCCTTTATGGGACTAATATGTTTTAGTGCGTTCTATCAGCTCTTTGGCAACGTCGGTGTAATTCTGCGCGCCTTTTGAATATTTGTCGTGATAGATTATCGGCTCACCGAATCCCGGTGCCTCGGACAGCTTGACGTTACGCGCGATCGGCGTGTTGAACAGCTTGTCAGAGTAGTACTTTTTGATCTCGCGGAGCACCTGTGACGCGAGGTTGAGCCGTCCGTTGAACATGGTGATGAGGATTCCCGTGATGTCGAGGTTGGGGTTGTACAGCTGTTTGATCTTGCGGATGGTCATCACCAGCTGTGAAAGTCCCTCAAGCGAGTAGTACTCGCACTGCATCGGAATGATAACGCCGTTCGAGGCGGCAAGCACGTCTATCGTGAGAATGCCGAGGGAGGGCGGACAGTCGATGAAAATGTAGTCGTAATCCTCCAGCAGCGGTGCCATATGATCGCGGAGCATATACTCGCGGCGTTCTTCGGTCACCAGCTCGAACTCCGCGCCCGCGAGCGCGATGGTGGTGGGGATTATCGAGAGGTTTTCAAACTCGGTTTTGATGGGTTTGATCTGTTTGTTTTCGTCTCCGAGCAGGAGATCGTAGGAAGAATAGGTGACTTCCCTTTTGTTTATGCCGACACCGCTTGAGGTGTTGCCCTGCGGATCCATATCGATAAGCAGGACGCGCTTGCCGAGCGCGCCGACACAAGCGGCTATATTAACACAGGAGGTCGTCTTTCCGACGCCGCCCTTCTGATTTGCAAATGCTATAACTTGCGCCATTTCGTCACCGCCGCATAGCGGACCTTTCGTGAGATTATGGGTATGCTACTTTATATTATATAACTAATATAGGACTTTGTCAATGGGCAAGGCGTAACAAAATTGAAAATTGAAAATGGAAAGTTGAAAGTTATTTGTGGGATTTTAATTGATT
>CAZGHD010000201.1:0-2000 GCA_964525525.1 uncultured Lachnospiraceae bacterium
TCGGAACGTTGTGCTTGAGCCAAGTGAAGAACTGGATTCTCGCGTGAAGCACTTCGTAGTAATCAGAGTTATAATAATCGTAAGCAAAGAATGCTTCCTCAAGACCGTTAAGATCCTCGGTAGGAGCGTCGTGACGGTAGTAGATGCTCTTCCAGATAGCGTACATTTCCTTTGCCTTAGCCAGGTCGTAGCTGCCGTCCTCGTTCTTGTTTACGGCAATCATTTCAGAAGGAGCGGTAGTATTATCAAAGTGATCAGGCGCCGCCTCTGCAAATACAGAGATATACTGCGCGATCTCGTCTGCGCTCTCTCCGTAAATATCGCCGAGAGTCTCGGTCATATATGCGGAAAATTCTTCAGAGGTAAGCTCGTTTGCAAGAGCGCGGTTTATGAGAGCAAGTCTGAGCTCACCAAACTCAAAGTTAGCCTGGTTCTTGTTCCAAACGAAGATTGCACCGTCCGCATTTTCGCGGTAGAAGCTTATGTTATCAGCGATCGCGGAGAAGTTCGGGAAAGTAGAAGGATAATGTACGTAATCCTGAGTGTAGTCAAGCACGAATACCTTTGCCTTACCGTTCCAGGACTTGAGATTCTCTGCGATAACCTTGTTCTGCTCGCAGGATGCGTCGTTTATCGCGTGAGCACAGCACATATCGGGAGCTGCGAAGTAAACGAGAACGTTGGATTCAAGAGCAAAGTCCGGAGCCTTTGCTGTCTTGCGGGTAGCAAGAGTAGCTACGGTAATGTTCTTTTCAGCAAAGTGCTTTGCAACGGTATTTACTGCGTTAAAGAATGCGTCGGTCTTGTCGCCGCAGGAAGCGCAATTACAATGCTTGTTGGTATTGTTTATAAGATAAACGGTACTTCCCTGTGCGGGAGCGGCTGCCTCAAGAGCGGAAATAAGCTTGTTAACAACAGTGGAATCGCTGTAGCAAACTGCATCGTAGCTTCCGAGAAGATCGCCGACGTTATGACGGTAATATTTCATAGCGTCGTTAAGTTCAGCGTCTACGTAGAATACGCTGTCTGCCTTGAAATCAATGCCTTCAAGCGCAATGTCAGCGCCGTCGCCTATGTATTTTCTGCCTTCAATGTCAAGATATTCGCGGTAGAAGTACTCAACAGCGGAAATGATCTCAACGTCATTCTTGCCACCGATAACAAAGTTATCGCCATCGTTTTTGATTACGGTAGTGTCGGTAAATCCGATTTTTATAACGGGGCCGTCAATTGCAGTAGCATCGGATGCAACCTTTACAGGACGCGCGGTGAGCGCGAAGATGATGCGACGCATCTCGTTTGCAGCCTTTACGATAGTGTCGGAAGCACCGTCGGGATAAACGATGGTATAATCGTTTACGCTGTTACCGTTAACGGTTATTTTAAGAGAACAATCAGTCTCAAGAAATTCGCTCTTTACGTAGTTGATCTCCGGGATAACGAGAGAACCGTTTGCCGGGAGACTGGGATTTTTGTGATCGTATCCAACCACATTTTCAAGGAAATAGATCATCGCAGAGTGAGCCTCGGCGGAAGACAATCTCTCGGGTACTGTAATAACTATCTTCTCGCCATAGGTGAATATTGCCCAGCCGCGAGCACCGATAAGGTCCTCAGTGAGGGTATAAATATCACCGCTTTTTACTCTGGTCTTATGTCTGCCGGCTACCTCGGTAAATCCGACGATGATCTCTTTATCGCTGATCTGAACGAGGGGATCAAACTCCTCAAAATCAATGCCGGAGTAAGACTCGAGTATTTTCACGAAATCAGCATAAGCCGCCGCATTTTCGTCTATCTCGAGCCAAGTGGATGCCGCGCCTATTTTATATTCCGTTTTACCGTTTTCAGCAATGGTTATGTCTGCTGCACCGACCGAAACTACGCCGAGCACGCAGAAAAGTCCTGCCAAAAATGCAAATAAAAGTTTTTTCATTTATTTATCCTCCTTAATCGATAATTCCTATGAGTTCATAAGGTATCTGCTCAAAGCTGTAAAT
>CAZGHD010000202.1:0-1983 GCA_964525525.1 uncultured Lachnospiraceae bacterium
GAGAGGACCATTTAGTAAGATAGCATACGAGTCCCGTATCGTAAAAATAAACTTTAGGTGTTTTAATGGTGCGTTTTAACACATTGTTGGAGTACGGGTGCAAAAGGAATATAATTCCCAAGGTTTCTAATATATCTACCCACGCTTTTGCCGTAGGCATATCTATTTCAGCATCCTCCGCAAGCGCGTGATAGTTTAAGAGTTGTGACGTTCTTGCCGCAACGGCAGTAATAAAACGATTGAATTTTAATGCATCCACCGTGCCGGAAATATCACGTACGTCACGCTCTACGTAGGTAGAGAGATATGATGAATAATACATATTACGGTCAGAATAAAGTCCCGAAACAATACCCGGCATTGAGCCTTTCCATATGCGTTCAAATAAGGTAGGCGTATCTACGGGTTTAACCTTCTTACATTCATCAATCAATACGTTCATATTCGTGGTAAAAGGAATACAATCCGCACCTACAATTTCGCGTTGCGACATAGGCGACATATGAAGAAGTGCTACTCGTCCCGCGAGTGATTCTTGAACGCCACGCATAAGTCTGAATATTTGAGAACCGGTCATCCAAAAGTCACCGGGATTATGATGCTCGTCTATATGAATTTTTATATAAGTGAAAAGCTCGGGAGCATACTGAACCTCATCAATCAATACGGGCGGCTTGTGTATCTGCAAAAAAAGAGCAGGATCGTTTTTAGCCATATCGCGAGTAGCAAGATCATCAAGGGAAACATATTCACGCCCCTTATTTTCTTTCTCGGCGAGCGAACGTAACATTGTTGTTTTTCCCGCTTGGCGAGGTCCCGTCAGTAAAATCGCAGAGTACGATTTGGACAACTCGAGAATGCGATTTTCCATATGACGCAAAATATAACTCATATATACCTCCAAAAAACTTCGGCAAATTTTATTACCTTTAATATTATAGCCGAAAAGTAGTTGTTTGTCAATAGTTTTTCGGCAGATTTCAAACAAATAAATAAATCTGCCGAAAAATGCTGTTGGCAGTTTGTGACTGAACCATTACTTAGATAAAACCTCAACTGCTATCTCCATACCAAGCTTAAAAGCGTATTCAAATATAGATGCTTCGGCGAGGCTCACGCACTCATCCCAACAATCATGGAACTTTTCGAAGATCTCCTTCTGCTCGTCCGTGAAGCTCTTTTCCAAGTCCTCGTGATGCCTTGCCATGTATCCGAGGAGTTCCTTCATTTCTTTCGAGTTATTTCTGCTGTCCTCTTGCGGAATTATGTTTCCGTGCCATAGCTCTTTTATCATACTTTTCATAGGTTGTGCCTCCTTTTCTGTCAGCACAACAACATACCACAGAAGAGAGAGAAAGTCCAGCACTTTTTCGAAAACAAATCCAACTTTTTTCGCCGGGCGTTTTCTTTGCTTACAGCGATGCAAATTTTGCGTGGTGAGGTGATTCTCGTGCAGTCGCTGCATGAGACCTTGCTTTTTCTTCTTTTCTTCTGCGGAGCGTTTTCTTTCGTCTACTGCATATCAATTTTTGCGTTTTGAGAGATAGGTATTGACAGCTTTTCGAAAGTATGGTATACTAACGGCAGAAGAAAAAACTCGACACGGGGTGAACCGTTTAGTCACCTGACGGTATGAGTTTGCTATAATCGCGGCTCGGTTTTTGGGATGGGAATTCGGCTTGACCACACCTTTGACCATCTACAGCTTCGGACTGTGTGGAAACAGTGCGAACGAGAGCACCCGAAAGCATCGTTTTCGGACACGAAAGCCCCGAAAATCCCCCGAAATCAAGGAAAAAACTATCATCTTACGCTTCGGGAGCAAGAAGTCGCAAGTTCAAATCTTGTCACTCCGACCATTTTTAGTGCTATATGCATAAAAAATCAGTCCATTTCGCAAGATTAGGGCTGGTTTTTTATTTATTTTGCTTTTTGTCGGATTGCAGGATTTTCACCAAGTGTGATCGTCCTTCTTCTCTTGTT
>CAZGHD010000203.1:0-1976 GCA_964525525.1 uncultured Lachnospiraceae bacterium
GTTCCGAACATAAGACCGCACGAGAACTGCATTGACGGACTCCAGGTGTATAACGGCTCAAAGGCAGAGCGTTGTAACAACGAGATAGCTCTCGACTGGGCGCTGCATTATAATGCCGGAATGGTGTCGGGAAGTGATATTTTCGATAAAAACGGCGTTATAAACGGCGGTATTGCAACCGAGACGCCTATAGAGAACAACGCACAGCTCGTATCCGTGCTGAAAAAACGCGAATATAAGCTGATAGTCGGAGGTGAGATAGCAAATGTATAAGTACGAGATGCACGTTCATGCAAAAGACGTAAGTCCTTGCGGCGGAATGACCGCAGAAGAACTTGTTGATATATACGTTGAGAGAGGGTACACCGGAGTTGTACTCACCGACCATTGGGATGAAAAGGTCGCCGCGAAAAAGGACGTAATAAATAAACCTATCGAGGACTGGGCAGATTTTTATTTGAGCGGATATTATCACCTCAAAGAGGCGGCAGAAGGCAAGCTTGATATATTCTGCGGTATGGAAGTATCCTGCCAGGGCAACCATTTCCTCGTTTACAACGTTAGCCGCGAATTTATCATTGATCTCGGTAAGAAGATCGAAACACAGGACCTCCGTGACGTAATAAAAAAAGCGCACGATCATAATTGTCTTATATTCCAGTCGCATCCGTACAGACGCTGGCTTCCGCTTATCCCGCCGGAAATGTTCAGACGCGACGGAGAACCCGTGCAGAGAAATAAGTTAGACGGAATAGAAGCTCTGAATTACGGCAGCGCAGACCCGTACACCAACGACGTTGCGCTCGCGTGGTCTGAAAAATATCGAATAAGAAACATCTCGGGTTCGGATAATCACAACCCCGGCGGACATCCGTGGGGCGGAATTTTCCTCGAGAACAGAATCAAGACCTCACAAGAGCTTATAGAAGCTCTCAACACCGGAAATTACGCGCTCTCCTGCCTCGGAGAATACGTCTGGGAGATAGGTGACCTTCATCCCAAACAGCGCTTTAATATTGAAAAAACGAGCGGACTGTATTTTAAGAACAACTAGTCAAAACCACCGGTTCAACCGGTGGTTTTGATTAACAATTTAGCTTTCGTGATACCACGAAAGAAGCTCGGAGAGATTTTCGACACATACTGCGCTTCCTCCGTTGTCAAGCATGTCAACTATCCGCTTGTCTTCCTCAGTTTGCGCCTGCTTTTCGCCTATCTGCTTTTTGAGAAATTTACGCATCATCTTCATCATAAACTTGTATATTCCGTGAAGACGTTCCATATCAAATCCGCCTTGAAGCGTGAAAAGCGGAGTGGACTCGGGGATGGATTGCATCTTGCGTATCTCCTCGATTTGAGAGCCGGTAGTTCCGAGACATACACCGGCAATCGCAAGTACGTTATATAGTTTTGCTGCCGCCGGATACTCCTTTACAGTGCTTGCCATAACCCAGCCGAGGTATATTATATTACTGCCTCGCGCGAGCGATTTCTTCGCCTCGGCAAACGAATATGCGGTAAGTCCCGTTTCTTTTGCAAGAAGAAGCGCGTATTCTTTGGTGTATCCCGTGTTTGAAGTGTAAACTATTGCATCTATTTTCATAATAATCTCCATTCCGCCGTATGTGGCGGCACAAAAAATTAAATTAAATTCAAATTAAAAATGGGGTTGGGTCCCTTTTTAATTTGAATTTTAGTGCGTGATAATAAAGCTTTGGCTGATAAATAAATTATATTTCACGCTAATCTCCGATACGCTGTTTTGCTGTATTATACCATGTTTTAATATTTTCGTCAAGACAAAGGAAAAAGCCGATGCTGTTGCATCGGCTTTTTGAAAATCAAACAGAATGAATCTTCTTATCGGGATCGGAGTTGGTCGCGTCTATATTGTACTTCTGTGCGGAACGCCAGTCAAAGAACTTGGTAGCGACCTGATCGAACAGAGCGTAGGAAAGAACGTCCTCGTCCTGCTT
>CAZGHD010000204.1:0-1975 GCA_964525525.1 uncultured Lachnospiraceae bacterium
CATACGCTCGCCGCGGAGAGTAACCTTCGCGCCGATCTTCATGCCTTCACGGAGTTTGAAGTTTGCAACGGATTTCTTTGCATAAGTCGGTACAGCGAGCTGACCGGAGATGATGGAGAGCTCTTCGATGATGCTGTCGATTACCTTGGTGTTGTCCTTAGCATCGCCTGCACCTACGTTGATAACTACCTTATCAAGCTTCGGAATCTGCATTACGCTCTTGTATTCGAACTTTTTCATCAACGCGGGAGCAACTTCGTTCTTATAAAAATCTTTAAGTCTTGCCATTTTCGTTCCTCCGCATTACAGTGCTTCGCCGCACTTGGCGCAAACACGTTTTTTCTTGCCGTCAGTGGTAACAAACTTTGCACGAACACCCTTACCGCACTTGGAGCAGTAAAGCTGAACCTTGCAAGCGTAAACGGGACCGTCAACCTCAATAATGCCGCCAACGTCGCCCTGTCTTCTCGGCTTGGTGTGCTTGTGAACTTTGTTAACACCTTCAACGATTACCTTGCCCTCTTTGGGAGCAACTTCGATTACTTTGCCTTTTTTGCCTTTGTCATCACCGGAAATAACGATGACGTTATCGTCCTTTTTGATATGAAGCTTATTCATACTATCGTTACCTCCTTACAGTACTTCGGGAGCAAGGGAAAGGATCTTGAGATAATCCTTCTCTCTGAGCTCTCTTGCCACCGGGCCAAAGATACGGGTGCCACGGGGCGTTTTATCGTCTTTAATGATTACCGCTGCGTTCTCGTCAAATTTTATATTAGAGCCGTCTGCTCTCTTCAGACCCTTAACGGATCTTACTACTACAGCGCGAACGACCTCACCTTTTTTAACAAGACCACCGGGTGCCGCTTTTTTAACTGCGCAAACAACTACGTCGCCGATATTAGCATAACGTCTGCCGGTACCGCCGAGTACGCGAATGCACATCATTTCTTTGGCGCCTGTGTTGTCGGCAACCTTCATGATTGTCTGTTGCTGAATCACTGGTCTTCCTCCTTATTCAATACGATGTTAAACGTACCTACTTATTATTTTGCTTTTTCGATAATAGAAACGAGACGCCATCTCTTGGTCTTGGAAAGCGGTCTGGTCTCCATTACACTTACCTTGTCGCCGATACCGCACTCGTTGTTCTCATCGTGTGCGTGAATCTTGGTTGTGCGCTTCATAATCTTGCCGTAATCGGGATGCTTTACGTTATCCTCGATTGCTATAACGATGGTCTTGTCCATCTTATTGCTTACAACACGGCCGACTCTGGTTTTTCTCAAGCTGCGTGCTTCACTCATGACTCAATTTCCTCCTTACGCATTCTTTTCCTGAAGGATCGTCAATACACGCGCAATGTCACGCTTGCACTCAACAATCTTGTTGGGGTTGTCAAGCTGATTGATCGCGTGCTGGAAACGGAGATGGAAAAGCTCATCCTTAAGTTCCTTCAGCTTTGCGTTAAGCTCGTCGGCACTCATTTCTCTGATCTCTTTTGCCTTCATGCTCAGCCCTCCCCGTTCTCTTTGTTAGTCTGCTCGCGGGTCACAAACTTGGTCTTGATAGGAAGTTTGTGGCTTGCGAGACGCATAGCCTCTTTAGCTACTTCTTCGTCAACCCCGTCCATCTCAAAGAGTACGCGGCCGGGCTTAACAACTGCGACCCAGTACTCAGGAGAACCTTTACCGGAACCCATTCGAGTTTCAGCAGGCTTCTCAGTGATAGGCTTATCGGGGAATATTTTGATCCAGACCTGACCGCCACGCTTGATGTAACGAGTCATCGCAATACGTGCAGCCTCTATCTGGTTACTGGTGATCCATGCGGGCTCGGTTGCAGCAAGGCCAAAAGAGCCGTTGGTAACCTTATTACCGCGCATTGCCTTACCTGTAAGTCTTCCGCGATGAACGCGTCTGTACTTAACTCTCTTCGGCATTAACATTATCTATTGCTCCCTTCTCCTCTGTTT
>CAZGHD010000205.1:0-1947 GCA_964525525.1 uncultured Lachnospiraceae bacterium
AACGCTCTTTTTAGCGTCGTTGATAGCCTTTGCAGCCGCTTCTTTACCGAGAGCGGTTATGTAGCCGGATTCATCA
Source organism: uncultured Lachnospiraceae bacterium (assembly GCA_964525525.1). Lineage (GTDB taxonomy): Bacteria > Bacillota > Clostridia > Oscillospirales > CAG-272 > RGIG2161. The sequence continues at coordinate 77 of CAZGHD010000205.1, forward strand.
CTGATGTCGGTTACGTTTACGTTGATGAGTCTAAGGCCGATCTTTTTAAGCTCAGTCTCAACGTTGCTGCTGACAGCCGCGAGGAATTTGTCACGGTCAGTATTGATTTCTTCGATGTCCATCGTAGCGATGATTAGACGAAGCTGACCGAAGATGATATCCTTTGAAAGCTCCTGTATTTCGGAGAGCTGGAGGCCGAGAAGTCTCTCTGCCGCGTTCTGCATTACACCGGGCTCGGTAGATATACCGACGGTGAATCTTGAGGGAACGTCGATACGGATATTCTGTCTTGAAAGTGCGTTTTTGAGATCCACCTGAATGGATATGGGTGTCAGGTCAAGGTATGCGTACGACTGAAATACCGGTACTACGAATTCAGCGCCGCCGTGGATACATTTAGCACTGCGGTTGGTTCCGTCTTTGTTTTTGCCGATAGAACCGTAAACTACCATAATTTTGTCTGACGGGCATTTTTTGTATCTGGAGCATACCCAGATCAGAAAAGAAAGGACTACGAGTACTGCCGCGCAAATTAAGATGATAGGTTCCATAATGTTTCTCCTTTTTATGTTTTATTTTTTTCTTACAACGAGTGTGGTTTGACCGCTGAGTCCGGTTACTACGACCTCAGAGCCGGTCGGTATCGCTTCGAGTGAATCGGTGACCGCTTCACGCTCAACGTAACTGCCTTGAAGCATGATATGTATCTTGCCCTCACCGCTTCTCTCGGGCGGAATCACGAGATGTACCTTGCCGGATGCTCCGATAGCGTTGCGGTTGTCAAGATTTCCGTCGCTTCTCAGTTTCATCACAGCGCGGAGTATGTATGCAAGCAAGAGCATCATCGCAAAGCCGCATATCGCCGCCACGGGAAGGGTAATATAGAGCGCAATATCTGCGGCGTCCATTACCACGCCTACCCAGCCGAACATTACGAAGAAAGCGACTATACCGCGAAGGGTGAATATCCTGAGTCCGTCAAGTCCGATGACGTCGGGTGTTTCGGTAGGGATATCTTCTCCGAAAACTCCGTCTGCGGTGTCGAAATCGTCGGGTGCAACGATGGACGTATCGTCAAGCGAGGTGTCGGCATCGTCACCGAAGCCTATGAACATAAGTACCGTTTGAATTACGAGTACCAATGTTGACGGTATGGCAACGCAGTAAAATACCTGCGCCGCTGTGGTTAATGAATTCCAAAACTCTAACATGATCGTTACCTCCGAATATTATTCTATTGCCGCGAGTTTTTCTTCAGACATTTTTATTAGCTTTGAGGCGGAATGTGCGTAAAACATAGCCTCTAAAATGACAGTGAGCTGTTTTTTTGTGCCGCTGAATTTTTCGTCAAAATCGGAGACGGCTGATTCTGCCGCTTTGCGTACAGATTCGGCATCCTGTGGGTTTATTTCCTTTTCGGATACCATATCGACGTATCTGTGATAGAGCTCGTCATCACCTATAAGATCGTCGCTCCTGTCAAGAGGATCCCCTCCGATTATATGTATCAGCCCGCTTATCTTTTCTATTGGAAGCGTTTCGCGGAGCATATTTATTATAATGATACGCGCAAACTGCTCACGTGAATACAGTCTCTTTGTCGGAGAGGACACGAAACCGCGTTTCACCCAGTTTTGGATCAGATAATACTCAAGGCCTGTCATTATCGAGACTTGCGACAGGGTTACGCCGCCGGCGGCGAAGATGCCGTCGAACATCTGCTTGGAACTTCCTTTATTCAAGGCGCTGACTTCGATCGTTGTCCCGGGAAAAGTTACAGCCATTTTAATCGCTCCTTTCTGACGGCTTTCGCCGTCTTAGTGGTTTGATCGGCGCTCTGTTGCGCCGTTCCGTACATATGTGGTTTCTAT
>CAZGHD010000206.1:0-1931 GCA_964525525.1 uncultured Lachnospiraceae bacterium
AAGATTCACAGTGACTTTGAGCGCGGCTTTATTCGCGCCGAGGTTATTCATTTTGACGACCTCGTTGCCTGCAAAACTATGGTTGCGGCTAAGGAAAAAGGTTTAGTCAGAAGTGAGGGTAAGGAATATATCGTTCGCGATGGCGATATTATTCTTTTCCGTTTCAATGTATAAAAATTCCTGAATAACTGAGTGACACCTCGGCGATAATAATAGCGGAGGTGTTCACCGAATATGAAAAATCAAAACGCCTTTTTAAGGCAAATTTCGAAGAACGGATTATACATAATCCTGTTCCTCTGCGTTTTGGCAGTCGGAATTTCGGGTTATGTAATGTACCGTGTGCAGGAGGAAGAAGTTCCGACTGTAAGTGAGGTTCAGGATATTGAAGAACCGGTTTTATATGAATACGAGCCGATTGTTATACCTGAAGAGCCTCAGGAAGAACCAGAAGAGGTATCCGAACCGATTGAAGTGCCGGTGGCTAATTTAAAACCGTCCTATGTAACTGCAGTGAGTGGAAAGGTTTTAAATCCTTTTACCGGCGATGAAATGGTAAAGAGCAAGACCTTCGGCGATTGGCGCACCCACGCGGGAATTGATATTGCTGCAAAGCAGGGTAGTGAAGTTCATGCGATTTCCGACGGTACGGTAAAGGATGTATATGAGGATGCCCTGATGGGCCATACCGTAGTTATCGAGCACAAGGAAGTAACGAGTACGTACTCGAATCTGGCATCTGAAATTACGGTTAAAAAAGGCGATAAGATAACCGTGGGAACGGTTATCGGTGAAGTAGGAAACAGCGCAGCTGCGGAATGTATGGAGGATGAGCATCTCCACCTCGAGGTTATGCGCGACGGGGTACAAATTGACCCCATGAGCTTAGTTGAATAAGAAAGAGCCTTGGTTTAAAAACCAAGGCTCTTTTGAATTACAAGCGAAACGAACGGGTTTCTTCTCACTCTAAAAGCTCAGAAACATTCTTGATATCTCCGTATTGCAGGAGAAAGTCTTCTTTTGTCATTTTGTCAAAACGCAATTCCGGAAGTTCTTCATCGAAGAAGTTTATGGGATCGTCTTTTATATACACGCTAAAATCGTTTTTGTAGTAGTAGCCGTGTCCAGAAAAACTCTCATTGTCAAAATAAAAGTCCCAGTTTTTTTCTTCCTGAAAATATGTTCTTCCATCAATGCTGAGAAATGCGGAATAGAAGCAAATAAGCTCGCCTTCCTTTTCTATATATCCTTTTAAAAATCCGTAATGTCCTTCATCGTCGTCGGGTAGATAGAAAAAACCAAAAGGCTCTTTGCAAACCCAAACGAACTGAGAGTCTCCCTCGTTCTCTCTAGGGAGATACTTGGGTATTTTACTGTTACACCCGCAAACGAGAGACAATAAAAAACATATCAAAGTTAAAACGAGAAGCTTCTTTTTCATTTTTATCAACCTCTTCTTATACAATGTAGAACAAGTGGAACACGGTTTCTTTCAAGAAAATACTCATTCAGAGAATCTATCTCTCTGGTACGATCCATGCCCGAATTATATATCTTGTACTTGCCGTTTGGAAGCTTGTCCACTGATACAGTGTGGATCATACTAGTAACCTTATCCGAATTCCAAAAGCTGATGATGTATGTGTCAGCATCGGGAATATCAAGGTTATAGATTCTTTTATCACCTGTAAAGGTTTTAACCTTATATCCCTGCTTTTTGAAATAATCGTCGATTGCAAACGGACTTGTTCCAAATGTTCCGAACAGCGTCTGACCATTTGTTTCGAAATCTCTTGCAATATCTCTTATGTCTTTCCTGTTTCCGAGGCTGACAAGAGCGTTATTAACTGCGATAATTTCACACCCATTGTCATGGGGCGTGGCCCAGGGCGCGGGTGGTCAGCAGGGGAGTCCAGTGGGCGGGCAGGAGG
>CAZGHD010000207.1:0-1635 GCA_964525525.1 uncultured Lachnospiraceae bacterium
CCTTGTGCGGCGGTATTCCCGCGGGAATGACGTAAAGCGTGTCAAGCTTCTCGCTTTCGAGAAACGCGAGTGCCGCATTTACGTGTCCGCTATGAACCGGCGCAAAAGTTCCGCCGTAGATACCTATCTTTTTTTCGGACATTTTATTTGACAAGGACTATCTGCTTGTTGTCCTTTGATTCACGGTAAAGCACGATCTTTCTGCCGATGACCACCACAACGTCAGCACCGAGCACCTCGGCAAGCTGTTCTGCGGCTTCTCTCGCTTCTACGGGAGAGGTCTCAAGCGTGCTTATCTTTATGAGTTCTCTTGCCTCAAGAGTCTCGTCAAGCTGACGGCACATATTATCGTTGATACCGCCCTTGCCTATCTGAAATATCGGAGACATACTCGCCGCCATAGCTTTAAGCTGTGCTCTCTGTTTACTTGTAAGCATATTTTTTCCTTTTCGAATTTTACTTTATTTTATTCTTTCGGTAAGCTCTTTTGCGAACTTTTTCATCGCAATACTTCTGTGGCTGACCTTGTTTTTTTCGGCAGCAGGAAGCTCTCCGAAGGTAACCCCTGCAGGCTCGTAGAAAAACAGCGGATCGTATCCGAATCCTCCCGTGCCCTTTGCATCGCGCAGGATAACACCCTCGCACGCGCCGTTTACCGTAAACTTTTCTCCGCTCGGGAATACGCAGGCAACCGCGCAGTAGAATCTTGCAGTTCTGTCTTTGTCTGCAACGCCGTCAAGCTCGGACAGGAGCTTTGCATTATTCTTCTCGTCGGTCGCGCCCTCGCCGCTGTAACGCGCGGAATATATACCCGGCGCGCCGCCGAGCGCATCCACAACAAGTCCGCTGTCATCGGCAACACCGATATATCCGAGAGATGCCGGAACTGACGCCTTGATAGTAGCGTTTTCCTCAAACGAATTTCCGTTTTCCTCTATGTCTCCGTCAAACCCAATATCGTCAAGAGAAAGCACCGAAAAAGGTACGTCGAGATATTCGGAAAGAAGTGCACGAAGCTCGGCTATCTTACCTTTATTTTTTGACGCGAGAACTATTTTTATTTCTTCCATTAGTTTCACCTTATTCAAATAACGCATTCGCAAATTCGGATGCGTCAAACGGCTGCATATCTTCAATGCTCTCGCCGACTCCGATAAACTTGACCGGAATTCCGAGCTCACTCTTTATGGAGATAACTATTCCGCCCTTTGCAGTACCGTCAAGCTTGGTAAGCACTATGCCGGTAATGCTTGCCGCATTGATAAACTCTTTTGCCTGCATTACGGCATTCTGGCCGGTAGTAGCGTCCAGAACGAGAAGTGTTTCGCGGGATGCGTCCGGAAGCTCGCGGTCTATAACTCGGTTGATCTTCGCAAGCTCGTCCATCAGATTTTTCTTGTTGTGAAGTCTGCCCGCAGTATCAACTATAAGCACGTCCGCTTTTTTCTTTTTCGCGGAGCTTATAGCGTCAAACACGACCGCCGCGGGATCAGAGCCTTCGCTCTGCGCGATGAGGTCGACTCCGGCACGTTCTGCCCAGACAGCAAGCTGATCTATCGCCGCCGCGCGGAAAGTATCCGCCGCCGCAACGACCACGCGCTTTCCGCGCCCAATAAGTCTGTTGGATATCTTTCC
>CAZGHD010000207.1:1645-1908 GCA_964525525.1 uncultured Lachnospiraceae bacterium
CAACGACTTTTTTGCCGTCGTCCGCCAGACGCTTGGATATTTTACCGATAGAGGTAGTCTTGCCCACTCCGTTTACTCCGATCACAAGGATAACGGAGGGAGATGAATCAAGCTTAAGCGGCTCACTCTCGCCGATACGCTCGCGAAGCATATCAATAAGAACACGTCTGACCTCTTCAGGGTCACTCAATCTGTCGTCTTTGATTCTGTCACGAAGCTCGTCTATTATTTCCTCGGTCGTTCCAACGCCGACGTCTGAGGTT
>CAZGHD010000208.1:0-1900 GCA_964525525.1 uncultured Lachnospiraceae bacterium
GTATTTTCCGCCTACTCGTATCAGCTCATCATGTGTTCCCACCTCCGCAAGACAAGCGCCGTCAAGGAAAAATATGCGGTCACAAAATCTTGTTGAGGCAAGTCTGTGAGATATGAATACAGATGTGGAACATGAGGATATCTCATTGTACGCGCGGTACATTTTATCCTCTGCGATAGGGTCAAGCGCCGCTGTGGGCTCGTCTAAGATAATGAACGGAGCATTTTTGTAAATAAGGCGCGCCATGAGAAGTTTTTGGGTCTCGCCGCCCGAAAGAGTTATGGCGTCGTGGTTAACCTCTCTGTTAAGGGGAGTTGAAAGTCCCATCGGGAGCGAATTTATCTTTTCTTCAAGTCCCGCTGTGCGCACCGCTGCTGTTATACGCTCGATGTCAAAGCTGCCGTCAACGCCGACAGATGCGATATTATGAGCTATCGACAATGGTAAAAGATGATATTCCTGCGGAATAAGTGCAAATACATCTCTGAGTTTCTCGTAATTATATTCTTTTATACTTCTTCCGTTTATTAAGACTTCCCCGGAAGTAGGCGGCAAGAGTCCGCACATTATCATGGTAACGGTAGTTTTACCCGCACCGTTAAGTCCAACAAGGGCGATCTTTTCTCCCGCTTCGATCTTAAAGCTCACGTTCTCAATTACGTTTACGTCACCAAGGGGATATCGGTACGTCACATTTTTGAATTCAACGGCAAATGCTGAAGTCGGAACGGGGATTCCCTCTCCGTGATTCATTTCGTTCGGAAGCTCCAAAAATTCTCTGAAATCCGAAACGCCGAGGGCAGCGTCAAATATTTCCTTGAACTTACCGACTATCCCTTCCATAAAGCCTGACATAGAGGTTATTGCTGAAAAATACAGAATAAACGATGCGGCGTCTATCTCCCCTATCAATGCCTTTGAAATAAGAAAAGCGTAAGCTGTGCCGTTTCTTACAAGCACCACAAGCAGTCCCACCATTGACACAAGTGTTTGTCTGTCCACTATCTTTCGCTTTTCTGCATTATATTCTTTCAAATGGCGCTTCAGCAGTCTGTCAAGATACCATTTCATCGAATACAGCCTTATATCCTTGGCGTAGGAAAAATCGTGTGACATATCACCGGTTATATAATCTATTCTTTTATTTAAGGCATGTCTTACGTCTTGATCATTGTAATCGATCTTTGATACCCAAATGCCGGTAAAATAATTTATTACGGCTCCCACTGCCAAGAGAAATAAAATAAGCGGATTAAGGGTAGATATTACGCCACCGAACAGAAGAAAGTGCAAAACGTCTAAAATCATCTCCGAAAAGCTTGTCGGGAAATTTATGCCTGCCCCTGTGTCTGCACGCTCGTCAAGCTTCTGCACCTCTTCCTTAAACTGCAGATGATAGTCTCTTGAATAAAGTTTTTCCTTACGAATCAGCTTTAGTCTGCCGGATACATAATGCTTCATGTTTTCTGTTAGCCGACTCATCACACGACCTGCATATCCTAAACCGGAACACGAAACTCTGATAGCAACAATGACAGCCGCTATGTAACCGAACGTTTCGGATAATTCAAGAGTCCTCAAAAGAAGTGACGGGGCGTATAGGTCAATTGCAGTAATCAAAAGATTAATCGGTATTATTGCAAGTCCCACGAAAACAAGCTTCTTATCGTATTTCCAAAGGAACTTATATATCCATCCGACACAGGACAGCATACCGTATTTCGGTTTTCTACGGGTCTCCTTCTTTTTCTTCTCTTTTTTCATTTTTAAAATATTCCTCCTTTCGCGTTGTATTCACAGTATATCACACTATACGAAAAAAGACGCATTTCGTGAACCAAACGTCGTTTTGGGTGAACGAAATGCGTCCTTGATTTTTTATCGTTAGGTTAGAGGTATC
>CAZGHD010000209.1:0-1852 GCA_964525525.1 uncultured Lachnospiraceae bacterium
GAAGTTCTCCACAAGAGAATACAACCGTTGCAAGATCTGCGGCAGACCCCACGCTTACCTCCGCAAGTACGGTATTTGCCGTATCTGCTTCAGAGAGCTTGCTTACAAGGGTGAGATCCCTGGTGTAAGAAAGGCTTCTTGGTAAGTCAAACTCCCATAAGGGACTTGAGCTTCGGCTCAAAATGCGTGCATACTCCGGGGTAACCCGGGTGGCAATATCCACTTTCGTCTCGCGGAACTTCACTTTCAACTGCCGCGAGATCGAAGGTCCGCATCAAAAGGAAACGGGACTTATTAACCCACGTCTCCGTTTAACCGTTGATGAGCGGCCGTCTGACTACACTACACTACGCAGGCGGCAGCAAGAATTATTTACTTGCATGACAGGAGGAAAACAACAATGCAGATTTCAGACGTTATAGCAGATATGCTGACAAGAATCAGAAACGCTAATAACGCAAAGCACGAGAGCGTTGATATTCCCGCTTCCAACATGAAGAAGGCTATCGCAGATATCCTTCTCGCAGAGGGTTATATCAAGGGCGTGCAGGTTATTGAGGACGGCAAGCAGGGCATCATCAGAGTTACTCTGAAGTATGAGGCAGGCAAGCAGAAGGTTATCCACGGTCTTCGCCGTGTTTCCAAGCCCGGTCTCCGTATCTACTCCAACTGCGAAGATATGCCCAAGGTTATGAACGGCCTCGGCATCGCAATCGTATCCACATCCAAGGGTATCATGACCGACAAGGCAGCTCGCAAGGCTAACGTTGGCGGCGAGATCCTCGCATTCGTATGGTAAGGGAGGAAAAGTAAGATGTCAAGAATCGGTAGAGCTCCCATTACCGTACCCGCTGGTGTTACGGTTGATGTAGCAGCAAACAATCTCATTACTGTTAAGGGTGCTAAGGGCACACTTACCTACACAGCTCCCGCGTCTATCACAGTAGCTGTTGAAGGCAACACAGTAAACGTTTCTCGTCCTAACGACGATAAGGAAAACCGCGCACTCCACGGTCTTGCAAGAACACTCATCAACAACATGGTTGTAGGTGTTTCTGCAGGCTACGCTAAGAAGCTTGAGATCGTTGGCGTAGGTTACAGAGTATCCAAGGTTGGCAAGCAGCTTAAGCTTGAGCTTGGTCACTCTCACCCCATTTTCTTTGATGAGACGGATATGGTAACATTTGATGTTCCCGACTCCAACACCATCATTGTAAAGTGCATTGATAAGCAGCTTTGCGGACAGATCGCAGCAGAGATCCGTTCCAAGAGACCCCCTGAGCCGTACCACGGTAAGGGTGTTAAGTATGAAGGCGAGCGTATCCGCCGTAAGTCCGGAAAAGCCGGTAAGTAATGAAAGGAGACGTTTGACATGGTATCAAAGAAGGATAAAAATATTCAGCGTGTTAAGAGACACATTCGTGTGCGCGCTAAGATTTCCGGAACAACCGAGCGTCCCCGTCTCGCTGTTTACCGCTCTAACGCTCACATCCGCGCTCAGATCATCGACGACGTAAAGGGTATTACCCTCTGCGCTGCTTCTTCCAACGAGAAGGGCTTCGAAGGTCTCGGCAGCAACAAGGCAGGTGCTAAGGCAGTCGGCGCTATGATCGCTGCTCGCGCACTCGAGAAGGGAATCACCGAGGTTGTATTCGACCGCGGAGGTTACGTATATCACGGACGTGTATCGGAGCTCGCAGCAGGTGCTCGCGAGGGCGGACTCAAGTTCTGAGTTACGCAAAAGGTCCGGTTTGTACACTGGTTAAGCGCAGCTTAATCTCATCAAGGAATTTTTGAAATTTTAGAAAGGCAATCACTATGGCAAGAAATTTCGATCCCAATGAGCTTGATC
>CAZGHD010000210.1:0-1774 GCA_964525525.1 uncultured Lachnospiraceae bacterium
ATTTACCCGTCATACCGAGGAATTCCATATCGAGCGTTCTCGCGTAAGCCGCGGCGCGAGGGAAGTGATCGTATCCCCAACCGCCCGTGGGGAGCGATTCGATCTCGAAATGCTGCGGGTTTCTGAAGGCAACCTTTCTTCCCTGGAAAATAGCGCCTCCGTCGTTGTGGATTATAGGCATATTGGGGTCGTGCGAGAAAACGACCTTCTCGACCGCATCGCAGTATTTTTGGTAGACCCTCTTGCCGTATTCCAATACCGCTGCGGGATCCTCGATATCAACGCCTTCCTTAGCCATGCCCTCGCGACAATAGTCGCAGTAGCAGGGCATCGCGGCAACTATATCAAGGAAAATTCCGTCGAATAGGCCCTCATATTTGGTCATAACCTCGTCTATCTGTGCGCAGAGCTCGTCAAGATAAGGTGTATTAAAGCAAAGGCGGTGATAGCAAGGCTCGTCGAACGGACCAAAGTATCCGTTTTTCTGATGATAGAGGTGATCCTTGTGCTCAACGGCATACTTTTCGTCAAAGCCCGCAGAGAGATATATCTCGGTGCGCACGCCAAGCTCACGGCAGACCTCAAGCTGCGCTCCGAGAAGATCGAAATCGAGATGTGGATGCTGCTTGTTTGCTTCTGACGGATGGTAAGCCCAGCCGTGATGGCATTTTGAGAAAAGAGTTATTGAATTTACGTGACCCTCGCGAAGAGCCGTAGCGAAATTTTCCTTGGAAAATCTCTTTCCGATGCCCTCGATCTTTTCAGACGTATGAAAATCAAGATGTACCTGCCTGTATGGAAGTTTTGACATAGTGCGCCTCCGATGTTTTTGTACTTTAATTGAATTATAGTATATTTTGCCGTGTAATACTTGCACAAAACAGACAAAATGTTCCACAATAGTTATATTGTTGCAAATGCGCGTGCAGTCTCCCTATATGTTGCCTCAATTGCTTGTGAATACGAAAAACCGAGTCCTGCGCAAACAGATCGCCCGACTCGGTTTTTTATGTGAATTAAACGTCAAGATCCTTCATATATTCCTTGCCGTGAGCCGCGATAAACGCCTTGCGCGCGGGAAGATTGTCTCCAAGCAGAGTGTCGAAGATGACTTCGGTCTTCTGCGCATCGGCAGGAGTAACCGCAATTAGACGGCGGGTCGCGGGGTTCATAGTGGTCTGCCACATCATTTCGGGCTCGTTTTCACCAAGACCCTTGGAACGCTGAATAGTATATTTCTTGTCGCCGATCTCCTTGAGAATGTCGGCCTTTTCAAACTCGTCGTACGCGAAATAGGTTTTCTCGCCGCCCTTTTCCTTAACGGTTATCTCGAAAAGCGGAGTCTCCGCAATGTAAACTCTTTGCTCGCGGAGCAGGGTGGGGAGCAGACGGTAGAACATCGTCAGAAGCAGTGTTCTGATCTGGAATCCGTCCTCGTCGGCATCGGTACAGATGATGATCTTCGACCAGCGCAGAGAATCAAGATCAAAGGGGAGAATGTCGCCCTTTTTCTTACTTTCGATCTCCACGCCGCAGCCGATAACGCGGAGCAGGTCGGTAATGATCTCGCTCTTGAAAATTCGGTCGTAATCGGCCTTAAGACAGTTCAGAGTTTTACCTCTTACGGGGATTATAGCCTGCATCTCTGCCGAACGGCCGAGCTTACAGGAGGTCAGCGCCGAATCACCCTCAACTATATAAAGCTCGCGCACGTTGGGGTCCTTGGAACGACAGTTGACGAATTTTTCAACTCGGTTTGCGATGTCGATCGTGC
>CAZGHD010000211.1:0-1760 GCA_964525525.1 uncultured Lachnospiraceae bacterium
CGGTCGGCGTTTGACCGTCTCTCGAACTCGACGAACGAAGTTCGTTTAGACTTCGGTGTAACCGAATGTCTCTTAGACCGAGAGCCTCGATTGGGAACCGAGGCTCTCGGCCCGACTACAACAGGCGTTACAGCGGTAAAATGTAAATAAATTATGAATATTAAAAATCCTATTGCAATTTAATAACCGTTGTGATATAATATATAATGTCCAAATTTGGGATTTCTATAACTTCAAATTTCGGAAAGCGCTAAAAGTCGTCAGTAAGATTGCCCCTATGGGGTTGAAGAACGAAACGAAGAATGAGGACTCCTACCGTCTGCCCGGTATGCGGATACTGTCCGATATATAAAATCGGTAGTTTCACCCACCGCACGCTGAGTTACACGGAAATATATTCTATAGAAAGGTGAAAAAAACGATGTTGAAGGATGAAAAGCAGCAGATCATCGTGGACAATGCGACTCACGAGGGCGACACCGGTTCTCCCGAGGTTCAGATTGCACTGCTCACCACGAGAATCATCAACCTTACCGAGCATCTGAAGGCAAACCCCAAGGACCATCACAGCCGCCGCGGTCTGCACAAGATGGTTGGTCATCGCCGCAATCTTCTCGCATATCTTCAGAAGAAGGATATCACTCGTTACAGAGCGATTATCGAGAAGCTCGGACTCAGAAAGTAATTCTTTCGCGGCTTGGAGACAAGCTGAGTCAAATTACCCGATGAGTTTTGCGCGCGGAATTTATTTCCGGCATTCCCATTGGTAAAGGCGATTAAGTGGGCTGCCGCCGAGGGCGATATAGCCACTTGGCGACGGCTCACTTTATTTTTATCGCAAAAAAACAGTAAAAAACCCGAAGAAAATACCTTTCTCACGAATTAAGGGAGAACTACCGAACGCGTTTAATTTATTAATCGGTAGGGAACGGTCTTTTGCGCCCGATTAAAGTGGCGGAGAGTGACCGCAAGCTTTGAGGTGTACCGAACACAATACCTCAAAAACCGAAAAACGGACGCGACAGACCGTTCCTTACTTCGGACAGGGCGTTTTCCAAGGGAAAAATAAAATAAATTTGGAGGAAAACAAAAAATGTTCGAGAATTACAAAGTATTCGAATACGAGCTTGCCGGCAAGAAGCTGAAGGTTGAGACCGGCAAGATGGCAGGCCTTGCAAACGGCTCCTGCCTCGTAAGCCTTGGCGAGACCACCGTTCTCGCTACCGCAACCGCCAGCGCAAAGCCCCGCGACGGCATCGACTTCCTGCCCCTTTCGGTAGACTTCGACGCAAGACTGTACGCGGCAGGCAAGATCCCCGGCTCTTTCAATAAGAGAGAGGGCAGACCCACCGAGAAGTCCATCCTTTCTTCCCGTGTTATCGACCGCCCCATCCGTCCCCTGTTCCCCAAGGATCTGCGTAACGACGTAGCTATCAACCTGCTCATCCTCTCCAATGACCCCGACTGCGAGCCCGAGGTAGTCGCTATGATCGGCGCCTCTATCGCTCTTTCTATCTCCGATATTCCGTGGAACGGACCTATCGGTGGTGTTCACGTTGGTCTTGTTGACGGCAAGGCGGTTATCAACCCCGATTACGAGCAGCGTAAGGTAAGCGACCTTGAGCTGACCGTTGCCGCTTCTCACAAGAAGGTCGTTATGATTGAGGCTGGCGCAAAGGAAGTAGCCGACGACGTTATGTTCGACGCTATCATGCTTGCTCACGAGGAGATCAAGAAGCTCTGTACCTTCATCGACGGCA
>CAZGHD010000212.1:0-250 GCA_964525525.1 uncultured Lachnospiraceae bacterium
ATCGGTTACCCATATCGTCCGTTTCGGTGCGGTCGAAATGCTCGGACGGAAATATTGAATCCTCGACCGAACGTTCCGTGCCCGAAACTGTAAACGTATCGCAAAAAGATAAAATAAGTTCTTTTAAACTATTCATTTTGTTTTTTGTCTCCTGCTCATTTGTCGAAATCGTTTACTGTTTTTTTGAAAAGCCTGCCGCGTTCTTCAAAGTTGTTGAATCTGTCAAAGCTGGTAAAGGCAGGGGAGAGAA
>CAZGHD010000212.1:260-1742 GCA_964525525.1 uncultured Lachnospiraceae bacterium
AGGTTTTGCGATCAGGCGAGAATGTTTAACAGCTTCTTCAAAATCTTCTTTTACGACTACGTTAAGGTTGCTTGAGGTATAATCCGGGTAAGCGTCAAGCGCGTCTTTTACCATATTTATTGATTCGCCTGTCAGAATTACCGCTTTGGCTTTTTCGCAGAGAGTTTTTGCGAGCGGTGCGAGGTCAAGATGCTTGTCGCGTCCGCCTATGATGACTATCGTTTTTTTATCAAAAGAGGACAGCGCGGCGGCGGTTCTCGTGGGGGTTGAATCAATAGAGCTGTTGTAATATTTTACTCCATCAAGCTCGCGAACAAACTCGCATCTGTGCTCAACACCCGGGAACGTGCGGGCAATTTCCTTTACCGTTTCATCCGAAACAAGCCCTGCCGTCGCGGCGATAGCCGCCATATAATTTTCTACGTTGTGCAGTCCGGGGAGAAGAATGTCGGATTTTTTGAGTATCTCTTTGACGGCACCGTCTTTTTTGATAAACACCGTATCGTCCTTGAAAAATACTGCGTTTTTTGACGACGGTTCTGTATTCCTTGAGAAAAACGCGATCTCGGTATCAGCGGAAAATATACTCGCGGTTTCCGCGCAGTCCGAATTGGTTATCAGCTTTTTGCATCCGCAGGAGAAGATACTTAACTTTGCGTCTTTGTATTCCTGCATATCAGTGTGCCAATTCAAGTGATTCGGAGTTATGTTGGTGATGATGGAAATCTCGGGAGATTTTTTCATCGTCATAAGCTGGAAGCTCGAAAGCTCGACAACCGCATAATCATCAGCGGTCATCTCCTCTACAAGCGGAAGCAGGGGAGCACCAATATTACCGCCAACGTAAACCTTTCCTTTGCCGGATTTTTTGCACTCAAGCTCGAGAAGTTTATAAGTTATAGTAGTCGTGGTGGTTTTACCGTCGCTTCCGGTAATTCCGATTATTTTTGCGGGACAAAGCTCAAAGAAAAGTTCCATCTCTGAAGAAAGTACGCATCCGCGGTTGATCGCGTCGGCAATCTCGGGCACGTCGGGGCGTATTCCAGGGGAACGGAATATAACGTGGTCTCCGTTTTTGAGAGGCTCCATATATTCGTCACCGAGAGAAAGAGATACGCCAAGGTCACGAAGCTCTTTCGCGCTAGAAATCTGATCCTCGGTTTTCTTATCGCAGGCGATTACCGAAACGCCGAGTTTACGCAGAAAACGAACGAGCGGTACGTTGGATATTCCGAGTCCGAGAACTATCGCGCTTTTTTTTGATGTAAGTGAATCTATAATTTGGGTATACAAAAGGAACGACCCCCAATATAAAATAATATTCTTATTATATTATATACTATTATGGCTTTATATGCAAGTGAATTTGATACCGAAAATTATTTGCGAAAAAATAAAATATTTTTTATTTAATTATTGACTTTTAATTTAATAAATGTTATAATAATATGCCGCATAATGTAAGGTCGATAAAAAGCGCTT
>CAZGHD010000213.1:0-1660 GCA_964525525.1 uncultured Lachnospiraceae bacterium
ACGAAACGACTATAATGAATGGGAGTCGGGCGTTAGTAACTATTGGGGCAACGTATTTTTTAAGAGATGCCTGAAGTCCGATGCTTACCGTGGGGCACTTACCGCAGCGGTGGAGGATATTTATGCACAGCTGTGCGACGGGCGTGTTGAGGAATATGCCACAACTTACGCAAGCCTTTTGAAGCCGCTTGTTTACATCGGGCGCGACGCTCTCTATATGCCTGTTACCGCGTCACAGTATGATATTATTGCAGATACTCTCGTAAATGAAATAAAAGATAACTACCAAAGATTTAAGGATTCCTTTGATAAGCCCATGCCTTTCTACATAGGCGTTCCGCAGATAAACGGTTCAAAGATAAGTCTACAGTGGGAGACTTCCTATACCTTTGATTCGAAAAATATTTTTTACACGTTTGAGCTTGGAAAGGACTACACTTTCGCAAATCCTATAGTAAAGCTTGAAAATCTCAAAATTCCAACAGCGGAATTTGATCGTTTACCCGAGGGACAGTATTTCATTCGCGTAACCGCACAGGACGCCGACGGTCAGACGCAGACTGCGTTTGACTCATATATAACCGAAAAAGGCAAAGTATACGGAACAAAATGCTTCTATGTGGATGCAAGCGGTCAGATCGTGGAGGATGTTTATGTCGAAGACTGAACGCTACCGTCACGAGTGGAAATATCTTATCGATACTGCGCAGAAAGAGCTTATCTGCCAACGGTTGTCGCCATTTTTAGAGCTTGACAAGCACGCGCACTCGGGCGGATATATGATACGCAGTCTGTACTTCGACGATTATTTCAACACAGCATACGAAGAAAAGGATGCTGGTGTACTGCTCAGAAAGAAGTACCGTATCCGCATCTACAACTGCTCGGACAGCAGTATAAAGCTTGAACGGAAAAAGAAGTTCGGTGCCTACATTTTCAAAGAATCGGCAACGCTGACGAGGGATGAAGTTTACAAAATTCTTGACGGCGACTACGAATTTTTGCTACACAGCAAATATCCGCTATGCAGAGAGTTTTATGTGGAGTGTGTCGGTAACGTGATGCGTCCTCGAACCATCGTTGACTATGACCGTGAACCGTGGATTTTAGATGCCGGAACGGTGCGTATCACCTTTGATATGGACGTGCGTGCTGCTATCGGCAGCTACGACATTTTCGATGATACGCTTCCCGCGCTTCCCGTGCTTGAGCCGGGCAAGTGCGTTATGGAGGTGAAATACACCGAATTTTTGCCGCGTGTTGTCCGCGATGTTTTGCCGGACAGGGCATCCGAGTTTACTGCAGTGTCAAAATATGTACTTTGTTACGAAAAAACAGAATATATGCGAAGCTTCAAATATTGGTATGAAAATTAACGTGGAGGCAAATTATGAGTATACAGGACTTTATTAAAAAATCAATTCTTGAGTCGGGTGCGTTTGACGGCGTAAGTATTGCAAATGCCGCACTCGGACTTCTCACGGCACTTATCATGGGCGCTGTCATTTACTTTGTGTACAGAAAATTTTATACGGGTGTTATTTATTCGCGTTCGTTTGCGATAACGCTTGTGGGTATGACGGTGCTGACTGCTATGGTTACGCTCGCAATCAGTACGAATATCGTAATCTCGCTCGGTATGGTCGGTGCTTTGTCTATT
>CAZGHD010000214.1:0-1639 GCA_964525525.1 uncultured Lachnospiraceae bacterium
TATCACCGCTCATATCCCCGGCCTCAAGGTGATCTTCCCGAACACTCCCGCAGATGCAAAGGGCCTTATGACCGCTGCTCTCAACGGTACTGACCCTGTAGTATGCTTCGAGTCGCAGAGAATTTACGGTATCGGCGAGCAGTTTATGAAGGACGGCGTGCCGGAGGGCAAGTACGAGATCACTCTCGGCGATCCCGACATCAAGCGCGAGGGTAAGGACGTTACCATCGTTACCATCGGCGCTGTTCTTTACAGAGCACTGGAAGCGGCTAAGATACTGGAAGAAAAGTACGGCATATCCGCTGAAATTATCGATACACGTTCCATTGTTCCTTTCAACTACGAAAAGGTTATCGAGTCTGTTAAGAAGACAGGTAAGGTAATGTTCGTTGGTGATGCTTGTGAAAGAAACTCGGTAATGAGAGATATGGCTTCCAACATCACAGAACTTTGCTTTGACTATCTTGACGGTCCTGCGGTAGTTGTAGGTTCCCGCAACTGGATCACACCTGCCTTTGAGCTTGAAAAGAGCTTCTTCCCGCAGGCTGATTGGATAGTTGACGCATTCCACGAAAAGATCATGCCCCTTCCCGGACACGTTCCTGCAAACAACTTCACTGAAATCGAGAAGGTAGAAAGATCTAAAAAAGGCATCTAATCACATAATTTGAGGAAATAATATACATCGGGTAGCAATACCCGATGTATATTAGCATTACGGTCATGAAATTTTTAACGCTTAAAACACATAATCCATATATCAACCTTGCGATTGAAGAATATCTTTTTTACAATTCCGACGACGATGTTTTTATGCTGTGGCAAAATGAGCCAACAGTTGTTATAGGTAAAAATCAAAACGCATATGCCGAAATAAACACCGACTTTATACAAAAAAACAACGTCCATATCGCACGCCGTATCACAGGCGGCGGAGCGGTCTACCATGACCTTGGAAACGTAAACTATACCTTTATTTCATCAAAAAACGGGGCGAGAACCCTTGATTTTGCATATTTTACCGAGCCTATAGTTGAGGCACTTCGGGGATCGGGCATCGATTCGCGCCTTTCCGGCAGAAACGACCTTCTTGTGGGAGAGCGTAAATTTTCGGGAAATGCTCAGCACGCAAGCGAAGGCAGGATACTTCATCACGGCACCTTGCTTTTTGACAGCGACCTTGATGCACTTTCCGCTGCCCTCCGCGTTGACAGTGAGAAGATAAAGTCAAAGGCGATAAAATCTACCCGTTCAAGAGTTTTAAACCTAAAGGAACTTATGGGTGATATTAGCGTAGATACTTTTATCGAGCTTATTTCAAAAAAGGTCATAGACAGATTTTCCCCAGAAATTATCACCGTCCCGCCAAAGGAAAAAATACAGTCTCTTTATGAAAGAAATCGGTCGCATGAGTGGATATTTCCCGAAGAAGGACTTAGGTCGCGTTATTCGCTCTATATCAAAAAACGCTATGCTTTCGGTATAGTGGAGACCTATCTTAATATGCAGGGTGAAAAAATCACCGATATAAAAATACGCGGCGACTTTTTCGGAATAGGGGATATAAGCGAGCTTGAAGGACTGCTTTGCGGCAAAAACACAGCAGAACTTGAAGAAATTTTATCAAATACAGACTGTC
>CAZGHD010000215.1:0-1637 GCA_964525525.1 uncultured Lachnospiraceae bacterium
GGAGAAGACGACACCGGGCTCGTTTTTGAGCGCGTCTGCAACCGTTTTTACTTCTACCGTGCCTGCGATGTTTGTACCGCAGTGGCACACGAATACGCCTATTCTTTGCATTTTCGTCCTCCCTCCTTATTTTGAATATTTTCTGAAAGCACTGACGAGCGCCTGCTGGGGCGTATCCTCATCAAGTATGTTTGCTATGTCTTCGGGTTTTATGTGATTTGCACCTTTTTGACGTATTGCAGTGAGTCTTACCGACTCAATAAGCTTTGCAGGCTCTACACCGCGGGGGCATCTTTCAACGCACGCAAAGCAGGTCAAACAGCGGTATATAGAGCTTGACTCAAGAAGCGGCTCTATATCACCCGACTCCACCATGTAAACGAACTGATGGGGATGATACTCCATCTCGTCGTATGACGGGCAGGTGGCAGTGCATTTTCCGCACTTCATACATTTTTTAGGATTTACTCCGCTTCTGCGGATTATCTCGTCGCGGAGTTCATTCTTTTTATTATTCATTTGCGTTATCCTCCTTTACGCCGAGCGCGTCTGCAAGAAGCTCGGTAAAATAGAGAACGGGAACGTTCGAGCCGGATTTGAGCAGATTGTATCTGCAGAGCGGGCACGCGGTAACGATAATATCCGCGCCGTGATTTTCTGCGCTGTTTATTACCGCTTCGCTTTTCTTTTTCGCAGAGGACTTATCTTCTACCGCCATATACGCGCCGCAGCATTCGTTACGCGCGGGATATATTACCGGCTCGCCTCCGAGCGCGCGGATAAGATCTTCCATTATCGTGGGGTTTTCCGGGTCGTCCGTTTTCATCACTTTTCCGGGGCGGAGCAGGAGACATCCGTAATAAGAGGCAACGCGCTTGCCCTCAAGAGGTTTTACTACCTTTTCTTTTACGTTTTCGTAACCTACGACGTCGCGGAGAAGCTCAAGATAGTGCATTACCTTTGCTCCGCCGTCGTATCCGCCTTCGTCTGCCATATATCTGTTTACTCTGTCGGCAAACTCGGGGTCGGAGGTGACTGCGTGGTTAGTCTGTTTTATCACGTTGTGGCAGGCGGTGCATACGGTGACGAGAATCTGATCCTTTTTCTGCGCCTCGGACAGGGCGCGCACAGAGGACAGCTTGGTGGCGATCTCGTCACGGGCGGTGGTGAACACACCTCCGCAGCACTGCCAATTTTCTATTTCTTCCATCGTTATACCGAGCGCCTCGGCAGATCTGCGAGCGTATGCGTCAAGATCCTTTGCCTTGTTGCGAAGGGTACAACCGGGATAGTAGCTTACTTTCATTATGTGATCTCCGTTAAAGTTATTTGCGTTATTTGACAACGGGTTAAATCATCTCTTCCGGATGGAACACCTCGTCGAACTTTTCTGCGGTAAGGAAACCGAGTTCAACGCAGGCTTCTTTAAGGGAAATATTGTCCTTAAACGCCTTCTTTGCGGTCTTTGCCGCGTTCTCGTAACCGATGTAGGGATTGAGTGCGGTAACGAGCATCAGAGAATTGTGGAGGTTGTGGTGCATCTTTTCGCGGTTTGCCTTGATGCCCTCGGCACAGTTCTTGTTAAATGAAACTATCGCTTCCGCGAGCAGGCGTGCTGACTGAAGAAAGTTATAAAT
>CAZGHD010000216.1:0-1604 GCA_964525525.1 uncultured Lachnospiraceae bacterium
TACCGATGTTGACGTAATATCGCGTTGAGCCGGTGGTCGGCGCGATACCTGCTTCAACAGGCTGGATAACGTTTGATCCGCCGCCTTTGATGTATACGTAGTAAGCGATGATCTGGGTAGCTATGTAGTTCATCATAAGGGTGAACAGCGTTTCGTTAGTATCAAACAGCGCCTTGAATATCGCGGGAATAACGCCCCAGATCGCGCCTGCGATAATACTTACAACAGCGATAACCACGATAAGAAGCCACGACGGAAGCTTATCTCCAAGCTCGATCATACAGATCATAGCACCGAGACCGCCCATAAGAGCCTGTCCTTCTGCGCCGCAGTTCCAGAATTTCATTTTAAACGCAGGAGTAAGCGCAAGCGCAAGACAAAGGAGAACCGCAGTTTCTTCAAGATATTTCCAAAGCATAACGGTAGAGCCTTTTTCTATACGACCGAAAACACCTCTGTACATTATCTCAAAGGTCTGCCCGAGACCTTTTCCTGTCAGAAGAGTGGAGATACAGCACATAACGAAAATAGAGATCACAACCGCAGCAGCACGGATAAGCCATGCTTTCCACCACACGAGATCGTCGCGCTTTACTATATGGAAAAACGGTTCGCGAACCTGTTTAACAGCAGCTTCATTCTTTTCAGCCATTATTCTCACCCTCCTCTTCTCTTGATTTTGTCATAAGTAATCCTACCTCTTCTTTGGTAGTCGTTCTTGCGTCAACTATACCGGTGATCTTACCCGAGCTGATAACCATTACTCTGTCGCAAAGCTCAAGCAAAACGTCAAGGTCCTCACCTACGAATATGATAGCAACGCCCTTCTCTTTCTGTTCGTTGAGAAGATTATATATCATATACGACGAGTTGATGTCCAGACCTCTTACGGGGTATGCAACCATAAGCACCGTGGGAGACGAGGATATTTCGCGTCCTACGAGTACCTTCTGCACGTTACCGCCGGACAGACGGCGCACGGGAGTGCTTGCTCCGGGAGTAACTACCTCAAGATCGTTTATGATCTTCATAGCGAGGTCTTTAGGTGCTTTTCTCTCAAGGAACATCGAATGTCCCTTTGAGTAACTGCGGAGCATCATATTGTCAACTATATCCATATTGCCGACAAGTCCCATACCAAGTCTGTCCTCGGGAACGAATGACAGACGAACACCGAGATTTCTTATCTGCATAGGAGTTTTATCGCGAAGATTTTCTTGCTTACCGGTTTTTGGATCGTTATAGAGTATTTCGCCGTGGCTTATATGCTGAAGTCCGGCTATTGCCTCAAGAAGCTCTCTTTGACCGCTTCCCGCGATACCTGCGATACCGAATATCTCTCCCGCGCGGGCGGTAAAGGTGACTCCGTCAAGCAAAGCGACTCC
The DNA here is from genome assembly GCA_964525525.1 of uncultured Lachnospiraceae bacterium. GTDB lineage: Bacteria > Bacillota > Clostridia > Oscillospirales > CAG-272 > RGIG2161. The sequence goes on from CAZGHD010000216.1 coordinate 1,386, forward strand.
CTCACGGCTGATGCAGTCAACATCGCGGAGGACGAGTCTGTCTTCGGTATTTTTAGGCTCTGAACGGTCGATATTGAGGTCGATCTTTTTACCGACCATCATTTCGGTCAGCTCACTTTCGCATGTTTCTGCGGTATTGACCGTACCAACGTATTCGCCCTTACGAAGCACCGCCACCTTATCGGACAGCGAAAGCACCTCGTGGAGCTTATGGGTAAT
>CAZGHD010000217.1:0-1586 GCA_964525525.1 uncultured Lachnospiraceae bacterium
GACTACTATGCGGTTGTCGGTAAAATCGGTGCCGAAAAAGTTTTTCATCATAGCAAACGCTTTGGCAGAAGAAACTATCGTGGTGTTAGGGTACGCCTTTAAGAAGTTTACGATGTTTGCCGAATGGTCGGGCTCCATGTGCTGGATGATGAGATATTCGGGAGCTCTGCCGGCGAGAGTGTTCTGAATGTTGTCAAGCCACTCGTGAGTGAACGCGGCGTCAACCGTGTCCATTATAGCGATCTTTTCGTCTATGATGGCGTAGGAGTTATAGGAGATTCCGTTAGGAACCGAATACTGACCTTCAAACAGGTCTACTTTATGGTCGTTTACGCCGATATATTTGATGTCTTTGGTTATAATCATTTCTATACCTCTATAAAATTTGATAAATTATATCATATATTTTTCCAACTATCAAGCAGATAATGTAAAAATCACTCAAGAATTTTTCCGTCGGTGGTGATCGTTATTACCTGCCACGGAATGAACTTTCCGCTGTTTTGCAGAGCGCGTTTTACCGCGTTCTCTATTCCGCCGCAGCAGGGAACTTCCATTCTCACTACTTTTACGCTTTTTATGTCGTTGTTTGCGATTATCGCGGTCAGTTTTTCTGCGTAGTCGACCTCGTCGAGCTTGGGGCAGCCGATCAGGGTGATGTGGTTTCTGATAAAGTCGTTATGGAAATTTCCGTATGCGAATGCGGTACAGTCAGCGGCGACGAGAAGATTTGCACCGTCGAAGTACGGGGCGTTTATCGGAACCAGCTTGATCTGGCAGGGCCACTGCGAAAGCTGGCTCGTTGCAAACGCAGGCTTTGCGGCAGCGGGAGGGTTTTCTCTTTTAATGGCTTTGGAGAAGGTGCCGGGACATCCGCAGGGGAGTTTACCGTGCTGTTTTTTCTCTTTTGCCGCTTTTACCGCGTCCTCGTTATATTCGGGAGCCTCGCGAGTCTCAAAGGTGATAGCTCCTGTCGGGCAAGCTGGGAGGCAGTCCCCGAGTCCGTCGCAGTAATCCTCGCGGGTGAGTTTAGCCTTTCCGTCTACCATTTCTATCGCGCCCTCGTGGCAAGCCTTAGCGCAAGCGCCGCATCCGTTGCATTTATCTTGATCTATTTTGATTATTTTACGTAACATTGTTTAATCCTCCTTGATTTTCTGATACTATTATAGTATAATTGAATCGGTAATTCTGTTGAATTTTCAACAAATGGAGTAAAAATGAAAAAATATTTTGAAATTTTAAAAAATTGTCCTCTCTTTGATTCAATAGAACAGGAAAATCTGTTCGTTATGCTCGGATGCCTCGGTGCGAGAGTAGAGAGCTTTGACAAAAAGTATACAGTCATAGCAGAAGGAAATCCTGCTAAATATATAGGAATAGTTCTTTCCGGCGCGGTGCAGATAATACAGAACGATTATTACGGAAACCGAAGTATAATTGATATGATAGGACCGTCGCAGATGTTTGCGGAGGCGTTTGCGTGCGCGGAGTTGAACGAAGTTCCCGTTTCGGTCGTGGCAAACGAGCCGAGCGAGATAATGCTCATCGACTGTGACCACATTCTCCATACCTGCTCCAACAAC